>NZ_JBHGXH010000272.1:0-2928 GCF_041936445.1 Candidatus Darwinibacter acetoxidans
GCAAGAAGTCCAGTACTTGACATTAGGGCAGACACATTGTATCATAAGTGCAATCGAGATAGGTGCGTTGATGGGGAGGAGTACACAGCTAACCCTTGCAGAGAGGAAAGCCTGGCGGTGCGAGCTTTCTAAGGAAGTGGCTGTGGAAGTCGCCCCGGAGCTTCTTAAGTGAAGTCCAGTAGCTTAAGACGGTGGTTCCGTTATCACCGCCAACGAGGGCTCCCCGGCCAGGCTGGGGGGAACTAAGGTGGTACCGCGAGTTAGACTCTTCGTCCTTAGATGGCGAAGGGTCTTTTTAGTGAGAAGAATAGGGAGTGAAGGGGAATGAAGAAGACTTACGATCCTAAAGAAGTGGAGCAGAAATGGTATCGCTTCTGGGAAGAAAACGGCTTTTTCCACGCGGAAGTTGATGAAAGCAAGGAGCCCTTCTGTATTGTGATCCCGCCGCCCAACATCACCGGGCAGCTGCACATGGGCCATGCCCTGGACAACACCTATCAGGATATCCTGGTGCGCTGGCGGCGCATGCAGGGTTACAATACCGTGTGGGTCCCCGGCACCGACCACGCGGGGATTGCCACCCAGGCCCGGGTGGAGGACCACATCCGGGAGACGGAGGGCAGAACCCGCCACGACCTGGGCCGGGAAGAGTTCCTGCGGCGCACCTGGGCCTGGAAGGAAGAGTACGGACGCCAGATCCTCACCCAGCTGAAGCGGCTGGGCGCCTCCCTGGATTGGCAGCGGGAGCGTTTCACCATGGACGAGGGCTGCTCCCGGGCGGTGCGGGAGGTCTTTGTGCGCCTCTTTGAGAAGGGCTGGATTTACCAGGGCAACTACAGCGTAAACTGGTGTCCGGTCTGTTCCACCACCCTTTCCGATATCGAGGTGGAGCATGAAGAGACCGCGGGCAAGCTCTGGCACATCAGATACCCCCTCACCGACGGCAGCGGCCATGTGGAGATCGCCACCACCAGGCCCGAGACCATGCTGGGGGACACTGCGGTCGCCGTCAATCCTAAGGATGAGCGCTACCGGCACCTGGTGGGCAAAACGGTGATCGTGCCCCTGGTGGACCGGGAAGTTCCAGTGATCGCGGACGAGTACGTGGACATGGAGTTCGGCACCGGCGTGGTGAAGATCACTCCTGCCCATGACCCCAATGACTTCGAGATCGGCATGCGCCACAACCTGCCGCAGGTGCAGGTGATCGGCAGGGATGCGGCCATGACGGAGGAGGCGGGGAAATACGCGGGGCTGGATCGCTATGCAGCCCGGGAGCGCATCGTGGAGGACCTGGAAAAGCTGGGCCTGCTGGTGAAGGTGGAGGACCACCAGCACGCGGTGGGCCAGTGCTACCGCTGCGATACGGTGGTGGAGCCCCTTGTTTCCAAGCAGTGGTTTGTGAAGATGGGTGAGCTGGCCAAGCCCGCCATTGCCGCGGTGGAAAACGGGGAGATCCGCTTCATCCCCGAGCGTTTCAGCAAGCACTACCTGCACTGGATGCGCAACCTCAAGGATTGGTGCATCTCCCGCCAGCTCTGGTGGGGCCACCGTATCCCCGTGTGGTACTGCCGGGAGTGCGGCGAGGTTTTCGCCAGCGTGGATGAACCCGCGCAGTGCCCCAAGTGTGCTTCCCAAGAGATCGAGCAGGATCCAGATGTGCTGGACACCTGGTTCTCCTCGGCGCTGTGGCCCTTTTCCGTTTTCGGCTGGCCGGAGCAGACCAAGGAACTCAAGCACTTCTACCCCACAACCGTTTTGGTTACCGGCTTTGACATCATCTTTTTCTGGGTGGCCCGCATGATCGTGATGGGCTATGAGTTCATGGGGGACCGTCCCTTCCGGGATGTCTTCATCCACGGGCTGGTCCGGGATCACCTGGGGCGGAAGATGAGCAAGTCCTTGGGCAACGGTGTGGATCCCCTGGAGGCCATCGAAGAGTACGGCGCTGACGCCCTGCGCTTCAACTTGGTGATCGGCGTGGCCCCAGGCAACGATCTGCGCTACATTCCGGAAAAGGTGGAGGCCTACCGCAACTTCGCCAACAAGATCTGGAATGCGTCCCGCTTTGCCTTGATGAACCTCACCGACTTCAACCCCAAGAAGCAGAACATGGGTGCCCTGGATCTGACCACAGCGGATCAGTGGATCTTGAGCCGCTACGAGCACACAGCCAAAGAAGTCACCCGCTTCTTGGAACGCTATGATGTGGGCGAAGCAGCCCGGGTGCTCTACGATTTCATCTGGAGTGAGCTGTGCGACTGGTACATCGAGCTGATCAAGCCGCGCCTCTATGGCAAGCAGGGGGAAGAGACCCGCTATGTGGCCCAGTATGTGCTCTGGTATGTGCTGAAAGGTACTTTAGAGCTCCTCCATCCCTACATGCCCTTCATTACCGAGGAAATCTGGCAGAACCTGCCCCACGAAGGGGAAACCATCATGCTCGCGCCCTGGCCGCAGCCCGCGGGGCTCAGTTCCCCCAAGCACGAGCGGATGATGAACACGGTCATGGCGGTGATCACCGAGATTCGCAGCATGCGCAGCGAGAAGAACGTACCGCCGGGACGCAGGATTAGCGCCATCCTCCAGGCCGAGGGGGAAAGCCTGGACATCCTCACAGATGCCCAAGGGGATATTATGCATCTGGCAGGTTTGGAGAAGCTGATCCTGGAGGAGCCGGGCCGCACGCCCGAGAAGTGCCTCAGTGCCGTTGTGGAGGGCATCAACATCTTCCTGCCCCTGGCTGAGATGGTGGATCTGGAGGAAGAGCTGGCCCGGATCAGAAAAGAGCTGGAGCAGGCCCGCCGGGAGCTGGGACGGGCAGAAAAGAATTTGCGCAACGAAGGATTTATATCGAAGGCGCCGCCGGAAGTGGTGGAGAAAGAAAGGGAAAAGGCAGAGCTCTACCGGGCACAGGCTGCCCGCCTG
>NZ_JBHGXH010000273.1:0-22839 GCF_041936445.1 Candidatus Darwinibacter acetoxidans
CCGCTATACCTGCCACAAACTCCACAAAATCCCGGGGCACCATGCCGGTGTAGCCGCCGTATTGGTTCACCTGGTTGCTCGTGGCTTCGATCAACACAGCTTGGTCGTGCTTTCTGCCGAATTCCAACAGCGATTCCAAAACGAATTCGTTGGCGCTGCATACGGAAAAAATGCCCAGGCGAATGCCTGCCTTGTGTTTCTGAATAAGTTCACGTAAATAATGACCCACTTTTTTACCCTCCCTGATGGAAAGAAAGGCACAGCCGCGACGCTACTAACTGGCGGCCCCCCTCATGGTTGGTTACATCATCATAACATTATGGTTGCAAGCTCCCCATCGACCTTCAGGATCCCTGCTAGAATCTCAGCCATTATTGTTAAGATCGATCATGGGTGCAAGCCCAGCTGGTACATCGGGGTTCAGGCCCTTGTTCAAGGCCTTGTAAAACCCCACAGACTGCGGCAAGAAGATAAAGGGGATGCCAGCCACAGCGAAATTGGCGTACTGGGGAATCTCCACTTCCCAATCCGCGCCCCAGGCTGTGCCTGCCTGACTCACTGTTAAAACCTTGGCACCTTTGTCTTTTAGGTCCTTGATCAAATCCTTCTGCAACTCAGCATCTTCAGGCGACAAGGCGGCAATCACGAGCGTCTTTTCACCAATCAACACCATGGGTCCGTGGCGCACATCGAGGACATGGTAGTAGTTGGCGTGTACCTGGGGAATTTCCACAAAGGCAATGGCCGCTTCACTGGCGATGCCATCCAGTTCCGAGTCAGCCAAGACGACCACGCTTTCCCATTCCTCTTGGGCCACTTCTTGGGCCAAGGGTGCATACCGCTCCATGAAGGCCGGGCCGCTTTGGATGGCCCGGTCGATTTCGGCCAATAGCTGGTGATCATCTGCCCAGATGGCGATGAGCAGCAAATTAGCTGTATACAGATTGGTTACTGTGCGCGTCTGACAGACGCTCTCATCGAAGGCCCAGGGAATCTCCAAAACGAGATCCGCCCGGTAGCTGAGGGGAGAGCCTTCCTTGGCGGAGATGCCAATGACCGGCACGCCCATGGCCATGGCTTTCTCCACCGCCAAGACCACTTCGCTGGTACCGCCCGAGCGGGAAGGGGCAATTAGCATACTGCCCTCCAGAAGCCCCTTGTAGTGTTCGAAGTTAACCAAGAGATCGCCCGCTGCCAGCGCGTTGGCCGCCAGGCCCAAACGCATTTTAGTCGAAGTCTCCGCGGATTGGCAGAGGCAGTAGCCGGAGCCGGAGCCTATAAAAGTCAGGCTTCGGGGCTGGTGCTTTTGGTAAACTGCCTTGATCTCCTGGGCACGGGCCGTTATGTAATCGTAGGTTTTGCGTAGAGCATCGTACTGGCTGAAGATTTCCCGTTCGGTCAAATACATGCTCTCAACCCTTTCTTGTTATATTGTCATGACAATAGCCAGCGAAAACAAAGGAAACACAGGGGTTTCCTCCGGCAGTTCTATTTCAACCTTACTTCAAACCTGAACTTATCCCCCCTCACGATACCCCTGGTGTATTCCACACACTGATCTCCCGCGTAAGTGTAGCGCTCTAAATCCAAGGCGGGATGTCCCGGCGGAAGCCCAAATAGGGCAGCATCCTGCTCACCGATGGCCACCGCACCAAAGCTCTCCTTGGCCGAAGCAGCCACTATGCCGTAAGTGTTGCGCATCACATCATAAAGCGGGGTTGTATCCAGCACCTCCTTGGTGAGGCCTGGAAAGAGCTTGGCCGGCAGATATGTTTCCTCTATGGCCATGAGCACTTCATCGGCGAAGCGCAGCCGCTTGAGGTAGTAAACCTTCTCCTCCTCCGGCAGCTCCAGCGCGCCGCTGATCGCGGGTGACGGAACGATAACAGCCAGCCTCTCCACTGCGCTGCGGGGCTTTAGGCCCCTTTTGCGGAACTCTTCGGAAAAGCTGTAAAAGCTGGTAAGCTGCTGTTCAATCTTGGGTACCGAAACGAAGGTTCCCACGCCCTGCCGGCGCTTAATGAGGCCTTCCCTTTCCAGCTCTGCCAAGGCCTGGCGAACCGTGATCCGGCTTACACCGTACTGCTTGCACAGCTCATGCTCGGTTGGCAGACGATCGCCAGCTTGCCACTGATTGCTCATTATCTTCTGAGCCAGGATCGATTTCAGCTGATGATACAGTGCCACTGGCGAATTCTCTTTGATCAGCTCCATAACGTCTCCTCAGTTTAAGTTGTTATAATAATATCATACAATAACTCGCCAATAAATCAAGGCGCATTTTACAGACCCGCCCGGCCACCACCCCACCCTACGCTAAAGCCGCCCAGTTCAGCGAAGCTAAAGGTGTGATAGCGCCTACTCTTCCTTCAGATACTCTTCAATCTCCCTGTACCGCTGTTTGGCAGTGGGAGACAGTTCACTGTAGGGAACCAGCTCCAGGTATTCCCGAGCCAGATCCAGCTCGCCCAGGTACAGGTAGAGATCGGCCACAACCAAGTAACCCCAGGCGTTGCCCTGGTCTCCCAGCCCGTTGAAGATGTCCACGATGGTGAGGGCTTCTTCCAGTTCACCAAGGGCACCGTGGGCCTTGGCCAAAAGCTGGCAGCCTTCCAGGGACAGATTCCCGGCTTGGAACCTTTCCACCAAAAGATCCCGGGCCCGCTCGCACTGCCCCTCCAGGAGCAGGTCCTGGATTTCCAACAGCTCTGCCTTCTGCTCAGGCGAGGCGGGAGCCAATCTCTGCGACATGAGATGGACATGCCGCTCAACACCATCGATGACCATGGTCACAGGTTCTCCGGGGGCCAGTACGCCCTGTTCCATGAGGGCCATGCCAGCCGCCATCTTCAGCGCCATTGGAGGGATGCTGCTCTCCAGCAAGGAGCGCCCAAAGGCAAGGCCCCACTCGCCCAGGGAGACCAGCCTGAATACCGACTCCTGAGCCATGGACCGGGGGAAATCAGGGTCGAACAGATTAGCCAGGATGAGAGCCCGGTTGCCCCCGTGCTCCAGTTTCCTGCGGACCTCTTCCACCGTGGGCTCCGCCAGGGGCCCAAAATCGGGTGCCGAGTAGGGCAGCAAGAAGTGGGGAACAACGCCCTGGTCCACCAGCCTGGCCGTTATGGCAAAGCCCTCCAAAAAACCCCAACCGCGCTCTCTAATGCGGGACCAGACTTGCACTGCCCTTAACGGATAATGTGTGTTGAAAAAGGCCACTCCGACCTGGAAAAGATCTTCAGGGCTCTGGTAGTAGCGCTCCCATCTTTTGTGCAAGTTCAAAACCAACCGGTGGTCGCCCAGATGGCCGGCGGCCCGCTTGATGATCACGGTGTATTCCCGCCAGGCTTCGGGCTTAAAGCCAAGCTCTCGGGGATCGCGGACGCCCCTTTCAAAGAGGAAGATGGATCTTTCCAAATACTCCCGGGCCTCCAACCCCCGGCCTTGGTCGCAGGCGATCATGCTGGCCAGGGCCCAGGCAAAGGGGCTGATCACGTCTTTGGCCAGCTCAGGAGCGAGAACCTCCCAAGCTTCATCCACTTTGCCGCTGTTGTAATAGGCTGTGGCCAGGTTGTTCCTGACCACAGGATGATCGTCCAGCTCCAGAAGTTTCCTGAACGTCTCGGCAGCCTCTTCCCAATGCCCGGCGTTAAGCTGCTTTTTACCCAGCTCATCCAGCTGGGTCAGGGTTTGCCACGTAGGTGTATCCAAACAAATCTCCTCATTTCCAGCGGCGAGGTGCCGCTGTGTGAACTATCCCCGCAACCTTGGGGGAAGCTATGACCGTTACCTTCTACATCCGATGGACAGATCCTTTATGGAGAGGGAGGCGCATTCCGTGCAGCAACCCCCCGAACAGATCCTCAGCTGGTTTGCGGAGCACCAAGATCAAAAGCTCCGCATCGAAAAATCGGAAGATGGAGATCTGGATGTGTGCACCATCAAGTTAGAAGCTATCCAGGTGGTGGAGCACCGAGATGCCGAAGGCTATCTCTCCCCGCAGGCTCTCCTGCTTAAAGGAAAAGGTACGGTGAACACAGCCCAGGGCAAGGAGCCCCTTCCCGGCGAGGGCTTCGAGATTCCCCTGACCGGCCGCTGGTGCAGCGCTGCTGATCGGCGCACGCTGCACCTGAGCACCGAGCGGGGCAGCTACCGCATTGAAAGCGCGGAAGGCTAGTACCTGGCTGTGCCTTTCCCCGTTTCCGGCCAGGGGATGACCCGCTTGGCCAAAAGGATATCGGGCTTCCCCAGGCCGTTGGCATCGGGCAGGACGCCCACGATCTGAAAACCCATTTTCAGGTAGAACTCGTAGGGATGGCCCTTGAGGTTGCGGATGTTCCGGATGCGGTTCAGCAGGTTGTCGTAAAGATCCACATGGGCCAGGGAAGTCATACCGTTTTCATCATCACTGCCGGCAAAGATGGTGAGGCCGCCCCTCTGCCGCACCTGCTCTTCTATGTCCCGGACAAGCTTGGTGCCGATCCCCCGCCTGCGGTACCTGGTATCCACCACCAAGGGATGGAGCTCCCAAACATGGCCCTTGTAGCCGCTGATGGCTCCAGCCCAGCCCACCACATCACCCTGGTCGTTTAGGGCAACCCGGCAGATGCGCTCAGCCCCCAAGCACTCCTCCACCTCCCTGAGCGCGGAGGGCAGATCGGGCCAGGCCTCCGGCCAGTTTTCCCGGAAACCTTCCACAAGGAGCTGCGCCGCTTGGTTGATGTGCTTCCGGTTTTCTCTCTGCAGGGAAACGATCTCCATGGCCAGACCCCCAAAAACTTTGGCCACAGCTACAAAATGCTGCAGCCCAGAACGTTCTTAGCTTCTTTTAGGGCGAAGCGGTGCGCCTCGGCATCGAAGGAGGCCACGCCCTGTTCGTAGATGCTGACCCGGTAGTTCAAGTTGCGGGCATCCGCGGCGGTGTACAGCACACAGATATTGGTGCACACCCCCACTAGATAAATCTCCTCCACACCCTTTTCCCGCAGGTAAAGGTCGAGTTCTGTTCCGAAAAAGGCGCTGTAGCGGCGCTTTTTGATGATCTTGTCTCCGGGCTTCACTTCCAGCTCAGGGATGATCTGGCTGCCAGGGCTGCCCGCGACACAGTGGGCCGGGAACATGTCAAACTCCTTGTCATCGGCCTCGTGATGATCGCAGATGAAAATGACGGGATAGCCCTGCTCCCTGAATTCCTGAATTTTCTCCTGGATAAAGCCGATAATCTCCCTCCCGGCTTTCCCGGTGGTGAGCACCCCATCTTCAGCAATGAAGTCCTGCAGCATGTCAATGACCAGAAGTGCCTTCATGACAAGCCTCCCTTCTCTATACAGCTAGCTGGAACACGGCCCCCGAAAGGAGGCCGTGCCAGCTGCTTACTACTTCGCATCAGCCATCAGCTTCGCCTTGAGAAGCTCGATCTGCTCCGGGCTCAAGCCGATACCGGCCAGGTAAGCTTCGGCCGCGGCGGACAGATCCACCCCTTCCAAACTGGCCCCCGCCGGCAGCCCGGCAATATCCCTTAGAGAAGCCAGGACATTGCTTTCGGCGATCTTCTCATACTGCTCCGATCCGTACTCCACCCCATAGTAGTTGGTGAAGCTGCACATGTAGTCGTCTTTGATCTCTTCCACACTGGAGCCCACCAAGGCCTCCAGCAGGGCGGAAACAAAGCCGGCCCGGTCCTTGCCTTCTGTGCAGTGGATCAGGTAGGGACCCTCATGGGCCATGAGGAACTCCAGACCCTCCTTGAGCTTGGCCTGGAAGTCAGCTGAACGGAAATCCACGCCCATGTTGAGCAGGATGACGCGACCTTGGTCGTAGAGCTCTTTGTAATAGGGGGAGTTGAAGTCGGGCTGGGCAAAATAGCTGGCCAGTTCCTCAGGACCATCCGCCAAGTTGATGACGGTCTTGATGCCGGCAGCCTTCATCAGGGCATCGGCGTAGGCCGCCCGCCCCAGCTCGTTGTTGACCGGGCTGCTGCTGCGGTAGTAGATACCTTTGCCCATCTGGCCCGTGGTCACCTCACGGAAGTTGGCAAAGACCTCATCCGACGGGTAATCTGCCCGCTCATTGGTGCGCTGCAGCTGCCGGATCAGCCACTCACCCAGGTAGGTCCCCTTTTCCGCCAAGGTGAGGGCTACGGCATCCCCTTCTTGGACCCCGTAGGTGTCCGCGAAGTTGCCCATGTTGATGGCCAGCATCACATTGGCTGTCCCCGCTCCGCCCGGGCCCCGCACCAGCAAGCTCCCCACATCAACATCGCTGTAGGCGGTGACAAAGGGTGCTTGGAATACCGTGCCGGCGATCTCCACCTGGATCAGATCGCCGAACTCAAAGCCCGCATCCAGCAGGGCCTGGGTGAGCAGGTCCAAGGTGAGGTTGCCGTACTTGTCCACCCCGGCCACCTGCGTGGTCATGGTGGGCTGCGCCAGCACTGTGCCGCCCAAGGCCAGGATTACAACCAACAGCAGGGCGAGGAAGCTAAAGCGCTTTTTCACTGTGATCACCTATCCTTCCCGAAGGTTTTTAGTGTTAGGTTTCTGCTTGGCGCCCTGCTCTTCCTCCCTAACTAGAGGAGACAATGCTGTCTTTCACGAACTAGGTGAGTAACACGAAGAAGAGGGGTGGAGCCATGCGCATGGCAGTTGTTGGTCATCTCTGTTTGGATATCATTCCCCACTGGAGACTTGGCGGTTTTGCTGACCTGAAGCCGGGAAGCACTGTGGAGATGAGCGGCGTTGCCTTTTCCACAGGAGGTGCGGTGGCCAACACCGGGCTCTGCTTAAGGCGCTTGGGCTTTGAGCCGCTGCTCATGGCCCGGGTGGGCAGCGATCATTTTGCCGGCATTATCCGCAGTATCCTGGCGGAGCACGGCGTGTCCTCCCGCTTTCTGCACACTTCCTCGGGAACCACTTCCTACACCATCGTGCTCAGCCCACCCGGCAGCGACCGCGCCTTTCTCCACTACCCCGGGACCAACGACGAATTCTCCCTGGAAGACATCGATTTCAGCGCGGCCCGGTCCAGCCTTTTCCACTTCGGCTACCCGCCCCTCATGCGCCAGATGTACAGCGCTGGAGGCAAAAACCTCCAGGCAGTGTTCCAACGGGCCAAGGGAGCGGACTGCATCACCAGTCTCGATCTGGCCCGCCCCGACCCCAACGCCGCCTCCGGTCAAGTGGATTGGGAAAAAATCCTGCAGCGCACCCTCCCTTATGTAGACCTTTTCCTCCCCAGCCTGGAAGAGCTGCTCTTCATGATCTCCCGCAGGGAATACGAAGCTCTGCAGAAGGGCAGCCTGCACAGGAGCACCAAGCTCCTCGACCAGCTGGGAAGACTCCTCCTGGATCTGGGTGCAGCGCTTGTCGGCATCAAGCTGGGGGATCAGGGGTTTTACCTCTGTTCCGGGTCAAGGGCGGGAGAGCTCTTCGGCCCAGAGTGGGCCCACCGCCAGCTGCTTTCCCCCATCTTCAAGGTGGAGGCCCGGGGCACCACAGGAGCAGGGGATACCACCATTGCCGGTCTTTTAGCAGGTCTGGCCGAGGGCTGCTCACCCTGCCAAGCGGCGACCCTGGCCACCGCCGTGGGAGCCTGCCGGGTGGAGTCGGGCTCGGCGGTGGAGATCCCCTCCCTGGAAGAAGTGCAAAAGCGCATCACAAGCGGCTGGCCAAGGGGCAAGATCAGCCTAGAGGCGCCGGGCTGGACCCGAGGAGAGCAAGGCGTTCTGCGGGGACCGGAAGACGGGGCCTTCCACAGGTAGACTGCGGAAAATTGTGCGCCACTTCACATCATTGACAGGATCCACCAGATTTCCTATACTGAAAAAGCTGCCCCATGCATGGGCGGGCAGCCACAAATTCCGTGGGGTTGGGGGTGATTGCCATTACTGCGCAAGTCTTGTCGGGGATCCTGGCGGCGGGAGCGGTCCTCGCCGCAGGGGTGTGGATCCTGATCCGGATACATAAAGAAGCATACTATGACAAAAGGCGGCTGGAACTGGCCCTTGCCGGCAGTAAAGTCGGCCTATGGGACTGGTCAGTCCAGGGGGGATTTGTGGTCCGCAGCAAGAGCTACGGGGAGATGCTGGGCTACGAGCCCGCTGAGCTCACCGATAGACTGCTGTGGGAGACCACCCTCATCCACCCGGAGGACCTGCCCCGCCTGAAGGCGGCGTTGGACAGCTACCTCGCCGGTGACAGCCCCAGCTTTGAACAGGAGTTCCGGCTGCGGGATGCGGCGGGCCGCTGGCGCTGGGTACTGGATCGCGGCGTTGTGGTGGCCCGGGACCGGCACAAACGGCCCACCAGGGCGGTGGGCATCACCGTGGACATCACCGCCCGGAAGGAAGTGGAGCTGAGACTGCGGGAGCTCAGCTTCAGAGACCCAGTAACCGGTCTTTACAACCGCACCTATTTCAACCACAAGCTCCAAGAACTGGACAGGGAAGAAGCCCTGCCCCTGAGCGTGATCATGGCTGATCTTAATTTTCTTAAACTCGCCAACGACACCTTCGGCCATCGCTGCGGAGACCTCCTCCTGAGCGCCGCCGCCAAGGTGTTTAAGGAAAACTGCCGGGCCAGCGACATTGTGACCCGCTGGGGCGGGGATGAATTCGCCATCCTGCTGCCCAACACCGGTGAAGAAGAAGCGCTCCGCATCTGCCAGCGCATCCGGGCCGCCTGTGCCCGGACCCACAAGGACCCGGTTCAGCTCAGCGTGGCTTTGGGAGCCGCCACCCGTACGTCCATGGCTGAGCCCATGGACAGCATCGTCGCGGCAGCGGAGGGCTGGATGTACCGCTACAAGTCCCTGGAGCGGGGTGATGATACTTCCCGCTGGCTGGCCCTCATCGATCGGGCCTTCCTGCAGTGAAAATCAAAGCGGCCAATGTGACCTGCACATTGACCGCTTTTTTGTTCCGGGACTCACCTTGCCGCGCCCAGATAAGCCTCCTGCACCTTGGCGTCGGCCAAGAGGGCTTTCCCCGGGCCTTCCAAGACCAACTGTCCGGTTTCCAGCACGTACCCGTAGTCGGCGATCTCCAGGGCCTTCTTCGCGTTTTGCTCCACCAGCAGGATGGTGTTGCCCTGCTCCCGCAGGAGCAGGATGATCTCGAACACTTCCTTGACCAAAAGGGGAGCCAGGCCCAAGGAAGGCTCATCCATCATGAGAATCTGGGGACTGCTCATCAGAGCCCTGCCCACGGCCAGCATCTGCTGCTCACCGCCGGACAGCGTCCCCGCCTTCTGCCAGCTCCGTTCTTTGAGCCTGGGGAAGGTGCTGTACACCTTCTCCATGTCCCTGGCGATGGCCTTGTGGTCAGAGCGGGTATAGGCGCCCAAAAGCAGGTTTTCTTCCACAGTTAGGTTGGCAAACACCCGGCGCCCTTCCGGCACCATGGTAATGCCCTTGGCCACAATGTCTTTGGTGGGCAGGTTGGAGATGTCTTCACCTTTGTAGAGCACCTGGCCTTTGGACTTCTTCACCAGACCCATAATCGCCCTCAGGGTCGAGGACTTCCCTGCGCCGTTGGCGCCGATCAGGGTTACGATCTGGTTTTCTTTGATGGTCAAGTTGATGCCCCTTAAAGCAGCGATGCCTCCGTAGTTGACATGCAAATCCATTACCTCTAACACTAGCCCACCCCCAAATAGGCTTCGATCACCTTTTCATTCCTCTGCACTTCGCCGGGGCTGCCCTCGGCAATCAGCACTCCATGGTCCAGCACGTAAATCTTCTCGCTGATTTCCATGATCACTTCCATGTGGTGCTCAATGAGGAAGATGGTCAGGTCAAACTCCTCTTTGATCTCCTGGATAAAACCGATGAGCTCATTGGTTTCCTGCGGATTCATGCCCGCCGCCGGTTCGTCCAGGAGCAGGAGCTTGGGATTGGTGGCCAGGGCCCGGGCCATCTCCAGCCTCCTCTGCATACCGTAAGGCAGGGAACTGGCCTTCTCGTTCCGGAAATCCTGCAACCCGATTTTCTCCAGCAGGTACATTGATTTTTCGTAGATTTCCCGTTCTTCCGCCGTATAGCCAGGCAGCCTGAGGACGGAGGAAAAGACATTGGAGCGCAAGCGCAGGTGATTGCCGATGAAGATATTGTCCAAAACGGAAAGCTGGCCAAAGAGCCTGATGTTCTGGAAAGTCCGGCAGATCCCCAGCTGAGCAATGCGGTCGGGCTTCAGCCCCACCAGCCGGTGCTGCTCCCCTTCCCGGGGGCTGAAGGTGATCTGCCCTTCCGTGGGTTTATACACGCCTGTGATCACGTTAAACACAGTGGTTTTCCCAGCCCCGTTGGGACCGATCAGGCCCACGATCTGCCCCCGCTTCACCTCCGCGTTGAAGCTTGAACAGGCCACAACTCCGCCGAATTTCATGGTCAGGTTCTCAATTTTCAGCATAGCTAGACTCACGTCCTTTTAGCCTGGTGAACAGCCCCTCTTTGCGCAGCAGCACCACCAAGATCAGGATGATGGAAAAGACGACCATCCGCATACCCGGTATGCCCTTGAGCTGGATGAAACCGAGATTGATGGACTCGTCCAGGAAGCGCAGGGCTTCCATCATCACTGTCACGATCACGGCGGCCACCACAGTGCCTGCAATGCGCCCCAAGCCGCCCAGTACCACAATGAGCAGAATGTTGAAGGTTAAGGTGATCCGGAACATGTTGGGATCGATGGTGCCCAAAAGCGAAGCCAAAAGGCCCCCCGCAATCCCGGCAAAAAAGGAAGCGAAGGCAAAGCTCAGCACCTTATGCTTGAAGAGGTTGATCCCCATGGCCTCGGCAGCCACTTCATCTTCCCTGATGGCCATAAAGGCCTTCCCGTAGCTGCCCCGGATTAAAAAGCTCACAAACCAGATGGTGAAAAACGCCACGCCCCAGCTCCACCAGGTGTTGGTGTAGTTGGGGATTCCCTTGAGGCCCAAAGCCCCGTTGGTGAGGGATTGGGTGTTGGTGAAAACCACCCTGATGATCTCGGCAAAGCCCAGGGTGGCAATGGCCAGATAGTCATCCCTCAGCCGCAGAACCGGGGCACCGATTAACACGCCCAAGAAGGCCGAGATCAACCCCGCGGCCAGCAGGGCCGGCAAAAAGCCCACTTCCACATTGGCCAGCCAGGGCACGATGGGCTGGAAGAAGAAGTTCATTTCCTTCATGGGTATGGGCATGGTCAGCAGGGCCACCGTGTAGGCGCCCACGGCCATGAAACCCGCATGGCCCAGGGAAAACAGCCCGGTAAACCCGTTGATCAGGTTCATGCTCAGGCCCAAAGTCACGTAAATCCCCGAAAGGTTGATGATCCTGATCTTGTAGTCATCCAAGTATCTATTGGCCAGAAGCAGCACCACCACCGTGCAGACCAGGGCGGCCAGCGCGATGAGATCTGTTCTTCTCTTGTCCCTCATGGTCTCACCTTCTCCGCGGTTTTTTCCCCCTGAAGCAAAACGGCAACAGTCAATTCCGGTACCATCCCGCAGCCTACACCTTCTCGGTCTGGGTGGAACCCATCAGACCCGCGGGTTTGAAGAGCAAAATGATGATCAAAACCACGAAGGCAAAGGCATCGCGGTAACCTGTGAGCCTGGGCAGCAGAGCCACCAGCATGATCTCGCCGAGACCCAAGAGAAAGCCCCCGGCCACTGCCCCGGCGATGTTGCCGATGCCGCCCACAACCGCGGCAATGAAGCTCTTCAGGCCCGGCATTACGCCCATCAAGGGCATCAGCTGGGGATACCTCGCTCCCCACATGATGCCGCCCACCGCGGCTAAAAAGGAGCCCATGAAAAACGTAACCGAAATGATCCTGTTGATATCAATGCCCATCAGACTCGCCGTTTCATAGTCCCTGGACAGGGCCCGCATGGCCATGCCCGTTTTGGTTTTGGTTATGAAATAGTTGAGTCCAATGAGGAGCAGGATGGTCACCACGGGGATGATGAACGTGATGACGTTAATGGACACTCCCCTGACTTTTACAACATGGTTCAGAATATGAGGAACAGGGAAGGCGCGAGGCCTTCCCCCGAACAGAACGATCCCCAAGTTTTGTAAAAGAAAGGAGGCGCCAATTGCGGAAATGAGAATGGTGATCCTGGGTGAATCCCTGAGCGGTTTGTAAGCCACCCTTTCCAAAAGCAGCCCCACCACACCGGTCAAAGCGGGACCGATGATGAACATCAGCCACCACGGAATGGCCGTGTAGAGGATGCCGAAGTAGGTGAGGTACACGCCCAGCATGAAGATGTCACCGTGGGCGAAGTTGATCAGCCGCAGAATACCGTAGACCATGGTGTAGCCGATGGCGATCAACGCGTACAAACTCCCCAGGGAAATGCCGTTGGTCAGATGCTGCAGGAATAAAGATAGGTTACCCACGTTTGGCCCCCTCCTCAAGCGTCAGATCAGAACTCCGGCTCCACCGTCGTCAGGTAGACAAATCTGCCGTTCTCCACCTTGTTGATCACAGCCGATTTTACCGCGTCGCCATTTTCATCCAAGGAGATGACGCCCGTGGCACCCACAAAGCCTTTCACCTCGGCCAAGCCGTCGCGGATGGCCTGCGGATCAGCGGAACCCACCTTTTCAATCACATCGAGGATGACCATGTACGCATCGTAACCCAGGGCAGCGAAAGCATTGGCTTCCTTACCATACTTCTGCCTGTAGGCATCCAGGAAGTAGCCGGACTCAGCTGTTACCGGAGCTTCAGCAGTAAAGTGGGTGCTGAACACGGCCCCTTCAACTGCTTCGCCGCCGATGGACAGGAACTCAGGAGCTTCCCAAGTGTCTCCGCCCAGGAAGGGAACATCGATGCCCAAATCCCGAGCCTGCCTGATCAGCAGGGCCGATTCGCCGTAGTTACCCGGAGCAAAGATCACATCGGGGTTCTTGTTCTTCACGTTGGTGAGCTGGGCGGTGAAGTCCTGGTCCCCGGTGTTGTAGGAAGAGATCTCCACGATGCTGTTGGGATTGCCGGTCAGCTTCCTAAAGGCATCGATGAAGTACTTGGCCAAGCCGACGGAATAGTCTTGGGTCACGTCTTGGATGACCGCGGCAGTCTTGGCCCCCAGCTCATTCACGGCATAGCTGGCCATAACCGTCCCCTGGAAGGGATCGATGAAACAGACGCGGAAGTAGTAGTCGTTGTTCAAGGTGACCAAGGGATTAGTGGGTGAGCAGCCGACAGCGGGAATCTGCTTTTGCTTGACGATATCCCCCGCGGCCATGGAGAGGGAGCTGCCGTAGCTGCCGATGATGGCCACCACTTGATCCCGTTCAATCAGCCTGGATACGGCGTTGGCAGCCTCCACTTTGTCCGACTTGTTATCCACCACAATGATCTCCACGGGTCTGCCCAAAACTTCCGGCTTAATCTCCCAGGCCAGTTCAATGCCTTCCACCGTCATCTCGCCGCCTGCCGCGCTGGGCCCGGTCATGGGCTCAAAAACGCCGATCTTGATGGGCTGCGCAAAAGCCAAACCCACCCAGGACGAACAGGCCAAAATCAGTACCAGCAGAGCTAAACCAATCCTCTTCACAAACACTCCTCCTTTGGTATTAGTGAAAACAATGATTCTGCAAGTACTGTGGTCGGTGGTGCGAAAACTGGTGCAAAACATCCATTAATGCTGGTTTTTCTAATTTTACATTTAACTAAAGTATACAAAGCGATTGCGAAAAAGTCAACGTACCGCCCGCCAGGGCTCGGCTGCTTGTAATATGCAAAACCCCCATGCCTGCTGAACCAAACGGCACGGGGGGCAATTCCAAAATTATGTTTCCACCTGCACAGGTACTGATTTCGTCTGCACATGGTGTCCTGGAAGGCGTCATGGTAAGTTATAAAGTGCTAAAAAGCAAAAAAGAGGGGCGGAACAGATGAAAATCACGGTGATCACGGCAACAGAGGTAAAGGGCTGCACCTATCACATCAAGGAGGCTTTCCTGGAGGTTCTGCGGGAAGGCAGCTCCCTTACGGAGTTCGTCTTGCCCAGGGATCTGCCGCACTTTTGCACTGGCTGTAAGACCTGCTTTGTAAAGGGCGAGGAGCTTTGTCCCCATGCCGCCTGTGTGCAGCCCATTTGGGACGCCATCCTGGCAGCGGACCTCATCGTCTTGGCCTCGCCTGTCTACGCCCTGCGCGCCCCCGGCCAGATGAAAGCCCTTTTGGATCACCTCTGTGTCCACTGGATGGTGCACCGGCCGGAAGCCAGGATGTTCCGGAAAAGGGCAGTGATTCTGACCAACGCCATCGGCCCGGTGCAGCGGCAGGCCCAGAAGGATATGGCCACCAGCCTTTTGTGGCTGGGCGTCTCCGATGTCAAAAAGCTGGGGATTGCCCTAGTGGAAGATGCCTTTTGGACCAAACTCTCCCCGCAGAAGCGCCAAGCGATCCACTCTAAAGTCCAGAAGCTGGCCGCCCGGTACAAAGCCAACACCCCCGCCCGCCAGGGTATTAAGGTGAAGGCCCTCTTCGCCCTGAACAGGCTGATGCATCAAAACACAGCCCGCAAAGAAAACCCCCTTTCCGCGGACAACCAGTATTGGCTGGAGAGGGGCTGGATAAAGCTCTAAAGGGCATGCTCAATCCAGCTCAAGGCCCATGAAAAAAACATCGGCAAACTCACCGGCTAGCTGAAACTCCCGTGTTCTGCGCCCTTCCACCTTGAAGCCGAACTTTTCATAGAGGTGGATGGCCGCGGAGTTGTCCACCCACACCCGCAGATTCACCTTGCGGATCGCGCCGCTGTTCCGGCACCAGGTGAGGAAGGCCGCAAGCAGTGCCTGGCCAATGCCTTTATTCCAGTGCCGTTTGCGCACGCTCATGCCAAATTCGCCGGCATGCTGCATGCGCCTGCGCTGGCCTCCGGCAAAGGACAGGCTGGCCACAATTTCCCCGTCAATCAGGCCCACTAGATAAATGGCATTGGAGCGTTTCACCAGAGCCGCCAGGTATTCTTCTTCCTGGGCCAGGGTGATCCCAAACTCCCCTGGGCCAAAGGTGAGGTTATCGCTTTCCCCGCTCACCGCTTCCACATAGGCCAAAAGACTCCTGGCATCTTCCGGTACAGCTTCACGAATCTCCAGCTCTTCCCCTGTCTTGAGGGAGATCCGCACCGGCTGGAACTTCTGCATGACCTGTCCCCTTCCCCGTTCCCCTTTTTCCAAGGGATCGTGCCGCTGTAGTTCGTTTGGCACCCCAAATTCGCTTTACTCTGCCCAGATTCCTCCGCCCTGGAGGCGCGGTTAGAAGGTAACTCAAGAGGTAACCTTTGACGGGCTCATCCGGGAAGGAACGGGTTGTGTTTTTGTAGTAGTGCTAAGGCGAAACGGCACGGCCCGGCGTGTTACGATCTTATGCGGCGGGCAGAGCAGCTGGCCCAGCCGCTGGGTCTGAGGGGGGAAGGAAGTGCAGATTAGGGAGCTATCAGTGGTGGAATGCCTCTTCGATCTGGACCTGGCCCTTCCTACCCTGGGCAAGTTCTGGATCCGTTCCGCCCCCAGGAACGATGGAGTGGTGCTGGGGGCTTATCTAAACGGGGAATCTGCACAGCGACTGGTGGGCATAGCCGTCTTAAGGCTCAAGAAGTGGGCCACCATAGAGTATATCTTCGTGGACGAAGAGTTCCGGGGCCAAGGGGTGGGCACCCAGTTGGTGCAAACTGCCGCCTCCCTGGCTCAAGAGCGGGGGAAGCCTGTGATCAAAGCCCGGGCCATCATCCAGGAGCCCTGCGGCAGGATCTTTGCCCACCTGCTGGAAAAGGTGGGCTTCCAGGCTCATGATACCGCCAGCATTTTCCGCTTCAGAAATACG
This sequence comes from Candidatus Darwinibacter acetoxidans, assembly GCF_041936445.1. Classification (NCBI taxonomy): domain Bacteria; kingdom Bacillati; phylum Bacillota; class Clostridia; order Candidatus Darwinibacteriales; family Candidatus Darwinibacteriaceae; genus Candidatus Darwinibacter; species Candidatus Darwinibacter acetoxidans. The sequence goes on from NZ_JBHGXH010000273.1 coordinate 15,824, forward strand.
TACCAAGCCCGGCAAGCCTGGGCCGAGTTCATGGAGCGGAAAGGCCGCCGCATCTGCAAGCGACTTGAGGAAAGGGGCTTCCGCACCATCTCCTTCGCCGAAGCCGATGCTGAACTCATGGAGAGATTTGCCCAGGCGGTTAAAACACGTTTCCCTGCTAATCTCAACCCCTATTCATTCCTGGACAGCCACGACCACAAGGTGGTGCGCGACTTCAGCTTCCTTGCCCTAAAGGGTGATGAACCTGCCGCCTATATACTCTTGACCACCATCGACGGCAAAACCCTTTCCGCGCAGCAACTGTCGGTCAGCTTTCAATACCAGCGTTCGGGGGCGTTTCTACTCCCCATCGCGGCCTTGGCGGAGAAGGCCTTTCACAGCCCCCATGGGTATAGGTTGTTATCAGCAATGGTCTACAACAGCAACAGCAGGATGATCAGTCTGTACCAGGGCTTTTTGCAGCCACTTGCTGTGAATGTCAATACCCAATACTTCTACGTCCTGCCCCTGCAGGAAGGGGACTGCTCTACCTGCGGGGACAGGGAGGAAAGCATTTAGAAAGGGGGAGAGCCATGGGTATGAAGAAGGCTGACAAAGGTAAACCAGGGGATCTTTCCGAGCGGGAATTGGAGACAGTGAGCGGTGGGCAAGTCATCTTTCACCCGCTCACCGACCCTCCCGAGTGCCCCAACTGCGGCGAACCCCTCAAAGCCATTCCCGAGGGCTTTGAGTGCAAAAACTGTGGGCGGGTACAGTTTCCCATCCGGCGCGGCTAGGGGACAGAGCGACAAGGAGTCTATGCAAAAGGATATGCTCCGTCAGCCCCAATCCGGCTGCCATCTAAGCTAAGACCCCTGCCCCGGCGGGAAGGGGCACGCTCTGCCAGCGGGAGAAACATCTAGGAAAGGGAATAGCCATGAGCGACAAGAAGGCAGACAAAAACAAAGCCGAGGAACTCTCCGAGCCCGAACTGGAAGCAGTAAGTGGCGGTGAAGACGCCATCATGAGGCCTATCGATCCCAACAAATGCTCTATCTGCCGCCAGCCTCTGATCATGACTCCCACAGGCTATTACTGCAGCAACTGCGGGTCTTCACTAGCCATCGAAATCCGGTAGTGAAGAAAGGAGGTGTTGATCATGACTAAGCCCAAGTCCCGCGCTGAGCTCAACAACCCCCAGGGAGGTGGCGGCGAGGAAAGGAAAAAAGGTGAATACAGTGAACGCTTAGAAAATGTGGCCGACAGTGACCTGGAGACAGTAAGCGGCGGTGTAGTCCGGCCCTGGTGTGACAAGTGCGGCAGCCCACTGGTTGGTTTTTCTAGTCGCTGCAGCAACCCGAATTGCAAGTGAGTCATCGGCTCTGTTGCGCTCCATTGACTGCGAGTCCCTAAGCTTTAGCCTGGGGACTCTTTTTGTCCATAGGCCAACCCGAAAGCCAAATGGTGGCAGGATTACTGCCCCTTTTGGAGTACTGCAGGATAACAAGGCTCGCTTCTACTAGTGCTGCCAAATCTGGACAAGGCCGGGTGATGATCATGTGGCGAAAATGGTTGGTTCTAGGTGTCCTGGTTGTTCTTTTGGCCTCCTCGGCTATCTGCGAAGCCTCCGCGGCGGTGCCGCTTCACTGGATGAGGTACACGACCGCCGATGGTTTAGTATCCTTTGAATACCCCAGCGGCTGGCTGGTGGTGGAAACAGAATCGGGCTTCATGATCCACGACGAGTATGATAGTCAACAGCTTTGGCTGGTCCCGCTGCCGTACCAGCGGAGCTGGAGCGCCAAAGAGCACGCCGATTACTTCCTCGGCCTCCTTCAAGCGGAGAACCCCGACGTGTACGGAGGGGATTGGCAGTCAGATCAATCCGGGGACATGATCCTGATGGAACTGATCTATGGGCGCGGGCCCAATACTGCTTTGGGTTACGCGCTGATCATAAAGGACAATGAGTACCAGCAGGCCCTGTGGCTCCACTACTTGGCCTATCTGGACTTGTTCGATGAAGACCGGGCCCTGTCCATCCTGGGGGACTTCGTCGACTCGCTGGCCCTGATGCCAGACTATCCATCTCCAGCGGCGGACGATTCCAGGATGGCCCGCATCAACAGGAACGTCGATGGGTTCCTGTTTGTCTTGGAATTTTCCCTGGGAAATCCCCTGTCCCTGGCGGAAGAAAACAGGATCTCGGAAGGATTGCGACGCATTTTCAGGGGATATTCCGATGAAGAGCTGACTGAATATGATGATTATCCCTTCTATGCCGCCTTTATCTGGGCCATGGAGGATCAAGCAGAACTCGCGGACCTGCAGATGGAGCTGGAGGCGGCAGCGTGGGAATGGGTGGAAGAGAGAGGTTTGAGCGATCCCATCATCAGCTTGATTCGCACAGCCCTGCTGGAGGCAGATAACATCCTCATTCCAGGTAAGGCGCCCCTTACAGAGGTCGCGGCCGCAGCCTATGCAGAACTATATGTCTTCGCTGAACACCTGGGAAGCGGCGGCGCTCCTGACCTTGGGTTCATCTCGGAAAGAAGGGTTGAGGAGGTTAGGGCGCAGCTTGTGGACACTTGGGGGCATCTGACCCAGGAAGAAAGGGAGCAGGTGCTGCAGCTTCCCGCGGTCTGGACCGCGCTGCGCAGGGCCATCAGCCTGGGAGGTGCACAGGACCGCGCCTATGCCCTCCAGGTCATCAACAGCGCTGCTCCACAGTTTGCCAGCCGCGGGGCCTGGTATGCCGACTCCCACGACCCCATTCAGTGGCTGGACTACCAAAGAACGCAGGGGGTTGCCAAGAAGACCTTCGACTATTTCAGGTGGTCCCTGGGTTACCACAACGCTATCTACGGCTTCTAAACCTGACCAAGAGGGGGCTCAGCGCCTAGTGCGCTGGGCCCCCTTTTCTGCAAGAGCAAGCCAGTCACTCAATAATCAACGTTCACGCCCCGGGCCTGCAGCTCGCTGATGGTTTCCGCCCAGTTCGGCTGTGCTCCTCCTTCAGGTTCGTTTTCCCGGACATCTACATAACCCAGATTGGGCAGGGATAAAAGGACCTCTATCTCCCCGAGGCGGTTTCCGCTTAACTCCACAAACTGAAGGCTGGTTATGCTGCCCAGGGCGCTGTTCTCACTGATTTTGGTCCGGGTTAACTCCAGTCTCCTTAAGGTTGTCAAAGCGGCCAAGGGGCTGATGTCCTCCAGATTGGGGAGGTCCGACAGGCTAAGGAACTCCAACTCGGACAAGCTGGCTACAGCACCGAGGTCACTGAGTTCCTCGTTACCGGAGAGATGCAAAGACGTAACACTGGTCAGCTGAGCCAGGGGACTGAGATCACTGAGCCGGTTGTTGCTTAGGTTCAAGTATTCCAGTCGCGGCAGGCCAGAAAGCAAGCTGAGGTCGCTGATGTGATTCCCGGAAAGATCGAGATAGTACAGGCGGGGCAGATCGCTTAGAGCCGGGGCTTGGATCGCATTGCCGGCCGCGAGAATCACTGTCAGATTCTTGATCAAAGAAAGAGGATGGATATCCTTGATTCTGTTCCTGCCCAGGGACACGAGCTCCAAACCGGTCAAAGTCGCTAACGGACCGACGTCCTCAATCGCATTTCCTTCCAGACTGAGCCAGGATAGACTGCTGAGACCGGACAGGGGACTGAGATCGCTGATCTCGTTGTCATCTAAATAAAGATCCTGCAGCTCATGCAGGTGGGCTAAGGGGCCCAGATCGCTGATCTTGTTCCCGCTCAACCACAGATACCTGAGGTTCACCAGCTGCTCCAGCCCTCCCAAGTCGGTGATGCCCTGGTTCTCCGCACGGAGGTCGGTTATGCTGCGCAGATCATCTGGGCTCAGGGCGCCGTCGGGCTTTTGCACAGCTCTCCGCACTGCTTCTTCCAAAGCGGGATCCCGGAAAAGCTCATCTCCCTGGTGTTCTTGTCCAGCCGCGGCAGCCAGCGGCTGAGTGATGCTAACGGCCGAAAGGAAAAAAACTAGCAGCAGCAAGAAACAAAGCCATCCCTGAAGCGGCGCCTTACCAATCCTGCGGGTCTTCATCACTGGGATCCTCCTCTGTTGTAGAATTCTCTTCCCCCAAAGCGCGGCTGCACCCAAGCCTTTCCAGACCTCTTTCACATTATTTCCCAAATTCCTGCTGCCAGTGGCCGCGGAACGGGTCTGATGTGACAGTTCAACACTACCTCGCAGCATACGGGGGGAGATCCGCTCCAGTCATGTTTTTGCACAAGACAGAGGTTAGCGCTCTCCCCTTTCCCGTGACCGCCAGTTGGGTTTGCAGGCCAACTTCGCCTTAACCGGCCCAGATTCCTTTGCCAGTGCTGTGTCGCCAGAAGGTAACTTAAAAGGTAACCGCTGGTGGGTTCAGCTCAGAAGGAACGGTCCGTATTTTATAGTAGTGCTAACGTGAAATGGAAGGTCCCGACAATGCACAAGGGTTAAGAAGGCGAAGACTGTGCTCATCAAGGGGTTATCGGTAGTGGGACGCCTGTTCGGTCTGGAGCTGGCACTTCCCGCCCTCGGCAAGTTCTGGACCCATTCAGCCCTGAGGAACGATGGCGTGATACTGGGGGCATACCTATCCCAGAAATCCCCGCAGCGGCCTGTGGGGATAGCCCTCTTAACGCTCAAAGAGGGGCTGTTCAACGGCCTTCTGCTGCCACTACCTGTCCATGTCAGTACCCAATGTTTGTACGTCCTGCCACTGCAGGAAGGGGCGGCATGCTCTGTTTGCGGGCACAGCGAGGGAAACATCTAGAAAGGGGGATAACCATGAGTGTGGACAAGGTAGGGAAAGGCCAACGGGAGGAGCTTTCCGAGCGGGAGCTGGAAGCAGTGAGCGGTGGCGAAGAGTTTTTCGTGAAGCCTGTAGACCCGAAAAAGTGCTTAACCTGCGGAGAGCCCCTAAGTTTCAGTCCCACAGGCTTCCGCTGCAACAAATGCGGGTATGAGCTGAAAATCGAGTTTGTGGATGGAGGAGGTGCGGGCCAGGGGTATGCCTAAATCCCCTGCTGACCTCACTCGTTCACAGGGTGAAGGCGGCGAGGAAAGGAAAAAGGGAATACAGTGAATGGATAGAAAATCCCGGTGCGATTTGTGCAATTCGGTATTTGTCGCTTATTCTCTACCCAGAAACCTGTGGGCTATCAACCACAAAAACCGAGGGAAAACGGCCATACACACGGACGGGAGGTGTCTCGAATGAGTCTGTCCAAAACCCCTGCTGACCTCAACAACCCCCAGGTTGGAAATCGTGGCGAGGAACAAGGCGAACAGGCCAAAGCAGTGCCCGATAGCGACCTGGCGGAGGTGACCGGCGGTGTGAAACAACCTATGTGCCCCAAGTGCGATCACACGCTGGACCTTTTGGGGCGCTGCCCCAACCCGAATTGTCCCGGAAAGAAGTAAGTTACTGGACATCTCGACCCCAAAACAGCATCAAAACACGGTGCAGTGCGCTCTTGCGGACGGGTGATCTACCCGTCCGTCCGCGTGTAGGCAGGGTAATAACAAAAAACTGACACCCACTTCCAAAGGATGTCAGTTCCGGACGCAACTTTCATGGTTTTTGTAGATGGCGGCCCCGGCAGGAATCGAACCTGCGACACATGGTTTAGGAAACCACTGCTCTATCCCCTGAGCTACGGGGCCAGTTCCCTAGTATTATACCACACCGGATTCAGTTATACAATCACCTGTCTGGTTTCGACCCTATCTGGTCCGCAGATCCTGGATCCTGTCGGAGGCCATCCGCTTCAGGCGGGGATCCCCCCCGCTCATGGTGGCCGCCGCATGGAAGTTGCGGAAGGCTTCGCCCTGATGGCCCAGCCTCAGATCCAGCTCACCGAGGATCAAATACAGCCGCTGGTCCCCCGCGGCACTGCGGGCGGTGGTGGACAGGGATTCGGCGAAATACATGCGGGCCTTTTCCGCGGCCTGCAGCGCAAGCTCCCTGGCCCCTAAGTCTTCGTAGATCCATACCAGGCGCAGCCAGAGATTGCCCCACAGATCAGAGGAAGCGCCGATCACTTCGTAAGTGCGCATGGCCAGATAATAGGAGATGATGGCCTCGTGGATGGTGCGGGGCACGCTGAACTCAAACGCTGCCCCCCCGGGGTTTGCTCCGCTGGCCGCTTTCCATTTCAGCGCCGCCCGTTCCGAAACCCGGTTATACAGCCGCTCCGGGTAGGCAAACAGACAGTGGGGACACACCCAGAAATAGTAATAATTGGGCTCGAAGTTGCGGTAGATGTTGCGGAAGTCGGGCTTCTGCTCCGCGAGCTGCAGCCGGGAAACCCTAACCCGCATCCCGGTAAATGGATGGCCGCAGGCGCGGCAGTTCACCTCCACGGGAAAGACAAGCTCACCGTATTCCACAGGTACACTGCCCTCAAAGACGGGATGGCCCTCCGGAAGGAAATCGGCGGGTACTAGCTGTTCGCCCCTTTCCTCCTGGCGCCCCTGGATAAAGACCAGCCCTTCGGTTTGCGGAACCTGCAGGGCCAGTTCCCGGAGCAACGCCAAGGCGATGCCGGGCTGCCTGGCAGCCACTTCCCGGAGGTTTTCCTTGGTCAAGATGAGGGCCTTAAGCTCTGTGGCGCAAAGGGCGGTGTAGCTATGCTCCCTTTCCTGGAAGAAAGCCACGGCACCCAAAAACCCCCCGGGGCCCAAAGCCACCTGGTTCGGCCCCTGGGTGGCCAGGGCTTTGCCCTCGAGGATCACGTAAGCCGCAGCGGCAGGTTCGCCCGCGGAAAAGAGGATCGTGCCTTTGGGAAAGCTTTGGATGTGCTGCACAGTCACCTAGCTCATTCCTTTTTTCATGCTATCCCTGCACTCATTCTACATCCCCAAAGAAAATCCTGTACGAATCGAGTAGGTAGCCGCTAGGTGATCAGCCTAGCGGCTTTCCTCTCACAGAACGGTGCGTACGGGCCGCGTACACCGCTCCTGAAGAATCTACCGCCGTTCGTAGAACTGCGACACAATACCAACACTGTACTTCGTTAG
>NZ_JBHGXH010000274.1:0-1046 GCF_041936445.1 Candidatus Darwinibacter acetoxidans
CTTTCCCGCATTGCCGAGGCTTTCCAAGCCCGGAAAGCAGGTAGGGCCATCTCTGACAAGAACTACGCCAAAATCAAGGCGGCTATCGAAGCACTAACTGAAATTATGAGCATTGCCGAGAACGAGCGTTCTGGCAAGAGCGATGATGGAGAAGAGGATGTAAACATGGGAACTGAGGATAACAAGGTCATTGAGGCGCTGAAAGAGAAGATCGAAGCCATGCAGGCTGAGATTGACTCCATGAAGGCGGCAAAGGCCAAGGAAGAGGAAGAGGCTGCGAAGAAGGCTGCCGAGGAAAAGGAGGCCGCAGAGAAGGCTGCTGCCGAGGAAGCCAAGAAAGCAGCTGAAGAAGAAGAGGCGTTTAAGAAGGCGCTTATGGAGAGAATTGAGGCATTAGAGCAGCGCGTTTCCAAGGCGAATGCTTTCAGCAGGTCCATTCAGGGCCAGGACGGCGTACAGCCGCCGGATGTCAGCGAGAAGTCCAGGCGCGACTCCTTCGGGCGCGTGCGTCGGGGGTGAGTAAACATGACGTATTCAAACGATGAACTGTTGCAGAAACTCGATTCTGCACTCAAGAATGTGGGCGTTGACACGCTCGGCGCAGGAATTCTGGTTCCGCAGAAGTTCGACCGTTTCGTGCGGTCGATGCAGGTTCGTACGAAAATCCTGCCTGAAGCGCGGTTTATCCGCATGGAAAGCCAGATTACCGATATCGATCGGGTCGGCTTCGTCGGCAGGGTGATCACCCAGGCGGTTGCACCTAATCCGCCAGCGAATAGCCTGAGCGGGGGCGTTGACAATACGGTTGGCACCGAAACGTCCGTAACACCGGTCTTCGGTACCCAGGTGCTCCGGGCGGTTGAACTCCGGGCTCTGACCGGGATTTCTGACCGTGCTCTCCGGCGGAACATCGAACGGGGCGATTTCGAGAACACGCTCGTGGATCTCTTTGGAGAGGCCGCAGGTCGTGATTTCGAGGAGTTTGCGATCCTCTCTGACGCAAATAACACAGAAGACCAGCTGCTTACTCTCATGAACGGGTGGGC
>NZ_JBHGXH010000275.1:0-3081 GCF_041936445.1 Candidatus Darwinibacter acetoxidans
TGAGCCCCCATTCCCGGCGCATCCGAACTGTCTATGCGCTCTGGTGCCGGTGCATGAGGATCCGGAGAAATTTGTGCAAAGACTGAAAAAATGGATAAATGATCCAAGTAGTGACCAGGAGTTAGAGAAGTGGTATCAGGAGTTGTCGGGGCGATAAGGGAAGACCTGTAATTCCATAGAAAAGGGGTATTTTTATGGAGAAACCAATCAAGGACCAGAAGATTCAGGTGAAGCAGCCTCCTCCTTTCAGAAGAATAGAGGTCCACTCCGGGCATCAAAAGCTCATGGTCCGGGATTTAAAAACTGGGCAATATGTTGGTAAGAGGTAAGCTGAGACATACCTTGAGGAGGAGGTGAAAAAGCGCTGAAAAAGTTCATAGTTATCAAAACCGAGAGCAGTGCTTACTGGGGGGACGTGGACAAGTCCCGAATCTGGTCTATGCTCAAGAAAGGATTGGAGGAAGGGGTGGAAGGGGCTGTTGCGGCTGTTAAGGAGGTATATGCCGCGATTAAGACCTCCATCAATAAGGAGCTAACTCAAGCAGACTGTTGGGGACCCCACCACGAGATTCGGGACGACGGTAGCATCGTCCTGAACCGGGCCGGTCTTATCGCTGCAGCAGCGGCCTTGTCAGGAGCCCGGAGTGAGCCTGATTTATCTCCAGCTCAGAAAAGCCAGGCAGCCAGGCACTTGTTAAGGCATTACCGGGAGCTGGAGCTGGAACCGCCGGAGTCCCTGATAGGATCTATCGGGGAAATGCGTGCTCTCCAGGCACTCATCTGTGGGGAAATGGATGTGGATGATATCCCTCTTGCCCCTTGGGTGGACTTGAACTCCATAAAGGCTGGGGATGATTCCCCGATGGAGGTCGTGGTGGAAGTCCCGGCTGGTAAGAGTAAGCGGGGATGGAATTATACACCTGAAGCATTGAAAGCTATCGTAGGAGAAGTTATGTCACAAGGGCTTCCCGGATTCCTCGGCCACCAGAAGCCGGAGGATGTGGACAGCCAGTTCCCTACCCCCGTCACCCATTGGGTTGGTGCTAAGTGGGAGAATGGAAGGGCATATTTTCGAGGGGTGATCGATAAGGCTGCTGCCGACCTGAAGCGCTGGATCAAGGCCCATACCATCCGCCAGGTGAGTATTTTTGGGGTGCCAAAGCTTCAGCGGGTGAATGGGGAATACAACGTAGTGGATTACAAGCCGTTATCCATCGACTGGACCCCACTGAATCGCTCCGGGATGCCTACATTCGTGGTGGCTATCGGGGAGATGCCGGAGCTGGATGAGATTATTAAAAACGGAGGTGTTATAGCAGAAATGTCTTGGAAGGAATATGTTTCTAAACTTAAAGCAATGCTACAAAGCGGTGAAGTGACGGTGCAACAAATCTGTGGTGAGATGGGATGGACAGCGGAACAATTGGCTAAGATCCTTGACCCTGACTGGGTGAACAAGGTCACCGGGGAAATGTCTACGATGGAGGAAATTAGGAAAACGGTCTCTGGGGACAAGCCGGTTGAAGTGATTGCGGGAGCCTTTGAGACCCTGGATAAGGTAAGGCGCGCCCTGGATATCTCCGGGGAAATGGATGTAGTTAAGGCTGCTGAGGATGCCAAAAAGGCCCTCGACGAGAAGGCCCGGACGGACTGGGAAAAGACGATGAATGAGGTCATTAAGGAGAAGGTTGCCGGGGAAATGGCCCAGGCGCTGGTCAAGAAGATGCTCCAGGTTCCGGAAGATGCTACCAAAGAGCAAATCGCTGGTGAGATTGACAAGCTCTTGGCGGATGAAACCATCAAGACCGCCATCAGTAGGTTCCACACGGACTTCCCGCCTCCCGTAGGCAATACCGGCAGCGGTAGTGACTCCGGCGTGGTGAAGAAGCGGACATCCAGCATCTAACAAAAGCAAACAAAGGCTTATGGCCTTAATTTAATGTGGAGGTGTATTAAATTGACTTGGACTGGACAACCTACTCCCGCAACTGCTGTATATCTTGGTTACGGGAAAATCTCTGACGGAAAATCGATTAAGGTGGATGTGCCGGAGAGCACCACCATTACTGCTGGCAAACTCTATCTCCTGGACGGCTTTTTGGGGGTTGCGATGGAGAGTGTTACCACCGGTGAAAGGGAAACTTCTGAGGTGACACTTTCTATTGAGAATGCCGAGTATGAAACCGACCAAATCAATACTGAGGAGGCTTTCACTTTCACCAAAGGGGCGGATGTCTATTGGGACAGCACCAACAAGCGCCTGACCACCACTGCTACGGCTCTTTATGCAGGCCAGGTGACCTCTGCAAAAGATGATAGCAACAACGTGATCTGGTTTAAGCTAGCCCCGCGGGTAATCACAAATGCGGATGCCCTGGCGAGCTACTTGCGTAACAGTGTTCAAGCCGGGCTTCTGGCCGGAGCCCCAACTACCCCATCTACCCATGCCGACGGTGGCGCCTATGACTTCAATGTCGACATTGAGCCCGGCCTGGTGAAGGTAAACAATGTTCTGAAAGAGTTTGCCGCTCAGGTTGACTTCGACATTGATAATGGGGCGGAGAGCCCACTCAGCGCGGCCAAACCGGACATTATCTACACTGTTGTAGCCGCTGAGGCTAATGGCGTTGTAACTATGGTTCCGGTAGCCGGGGTCGCTGCCGCTGCTGATGCCGCCGCCGCACCAACCACTGCCGCCATCACTGCCGCGGTAGAGCACACCAACTGGATCAGGCTGTTTAATACCAAGATCAGCCGTACTGGGGCCTCCGCCATTTCTCAGACCTACGACAACAGCGTCCGCCCGAGCTACTAGCCCTAAACCAAACTTTGGAGGTGTATAAATTGTCCTTTAATGTTGTATCTATTGAGTCCCTGAGAGAGAAACGGCGTCAGGGTACTTTCACGTCGAAGGTGCCCTTTGTTGTGAATGGAAAGCTGCATGAAGTTGAAAAGAAAATTATCAACGGGGAAATGGAAACCCTCGAGCTCACTCGGCCTGTTGGGGAAATGCTCACCAGCGGTTCCCTTTCCCAGTACACCGACCTCCTGCGCAAGGTCGTCCTTGATGTTGAACTGGGC
>NZ_JBHGXH010000276.1:0-1192 GCF_041936445.1 Candidatus Darwinibacter acetoxidans
ACTTCGGTGACCACGCCGGCGCCCACGGTGCGGCCCCCTTCGCGAATGGCGAAGCGCAGGCCCGTCTCAATGGCCACCGGGGTAATCAGCTCAATGTCCATATTGATATCATCACCGGGCATGACCATCTCTACACCGGCCGGCAGACTGATGGTGCCGGTCACATCGGTGGTGCGCACATAAAACTGGGGCCGGTAGCCCTGGAAGAAAGGCGTATGCCGCCCGCCCTCCTCTTTCTTCAAGACATAAACCTGGGCCTTGAACTTGGTCAGAGGCTGGATGCTCCCGGGCTTCGCCAAAACCTGGCCCCGCTCCACCGAATCACGGTCAATGCCCCGCAGAAGAACTCCAATGTTATCGCCGGCTTCCGCCTCGTCCAAAATCTTGTGGAACATCTCCACACCGGTAGCCACCGTCTTCCGCGAACGATCCGAAAAACCGACAATCTCAACCTCGTCACCGGTCTTGATGGTCCCGCGATCCACACGACCCGTCACCACCGTGCCCCGGCCGGTAATGGAAAAAACATCCTCAATGGGCATCAAGAAAGGCTTATCCTTGTCCCGCTCGGGAACGGGAATATAGCTGTCCACCGCATCCATTAACTGCCATATGGGGCTGCAGGACTCGCAGTCACGCGAACCACAGCCGCACTCCAAAGCCTTAAGAGCAGAGCCAACCACAACGGGGGTGTCATCTCCCGGAAACTCATACTCGGAGAGAAGATCCCGCACCTCCATCTCCACCAGCTCCAAAAGCTCAGGATCGTCTACCATATCCGCCTTGTTCAAAAAGACAACAATGTAGGGAACATTAACCTGCCGCGAAAGCAAAATATGCTCCCGCGTCTGCGGCATGGGACCATCAGCCGCAGAAACAACCAAAATGGCCCCGTCCATCTGAGCCGCACCGGTAATCATGTTCTTAACATAGTCGGCGTGACCGGGACAGTCCACATGCGCATAATGACGATTATCAGTCTCATACTCCACATGAGCCGTGGCAATGGTAATCCCCCGCTCCTTCTCCTCAGGAGCCTTGTCAATCTGCTCAAAACTAGTCTTCTGCGCCAATCCCGCATTGGATAAACAAGATGTAATCGCCGCCGTCAACGTGGTCTTGCCATGGTCCACATGACCAATGGTCCCAATGTTCACGTGGGGCTTGGTCCGCTCATACTTTTTCTTAGCCA
>NZ_JBHGXH010000277.1:0-1371 GCF_041936445.1 Candidatus Darwinibacter acetoxidans
AGCTTATGGCATTGCAAATCAGTCTCAGGGAATTGTTCGGTGAGGCGGTGAAAAAGAATGCCAGCGATATCCACATCTCGGTTGGCATTCCTCCAGTCCTGCGCGTGGACGAAAAACTGCACCCCCTCAAACATCCCCCCCTTGATCCGGGGGACGTGAGGGACGTAATAACTACCCTGCTCTCGGAAGAGCAATTTGAAAGTTACCTGAATAAAAAAGAGCTGGACTTCAGTTTGCATTATGCCATCTCAAGCGATGGCATGAGCGTTCGATTAAGGGGTAACTGTTTCTTCGAGCGGGGCAACATGGCCATGGCATTCAGGGTCATTCCCAAGACAATTCGCCTCATAGAACACCTCATCCTCCCAAAACAGCTCCACGAGGTTGCAAGAAGACGTCAGGGCCTTTTTTTGGTGACGGGGCCCACGGGCCACGGCAAGTCAACGACCCTGGCCGCCATAATACAGGAAATTAATATATCGAGAAGTTGCCACATCGTGACCATCGAAGACCCCATAGAGTATTTGTTTCACTCGGACAGGTCGATAATACACCAGCGCGAGATCGGCATCGACACCACGAGCTTTGCCGAGGCCCTAAAGAGAGTGCTTCGTCAGGACCCCGACGTGATAATGATAGGCGAGATGAGGGATTTGGAGACGGTGCGCGCCGCTCTCACTGCGGCCGAAACGGGACACCTGGTTTTGGCGACGCTTCATACGCCCGACGCTCCTCAAAGCATCGATCGGATCTTGGACGTCTTTCCTCCCCATCAGCAGGACCAGGTCAAGCTCCAGCTTGCAAACGTCCTGATAGGCGTATGTTCACAGCAGCTCCTGCCCCTTCCCGGTGGAGGCAGGATGGTCGCCACGGAGCTCATGTGGGCCGTGCCGGCCGTGCGAAACTGCATCAGGGAAAGGAAAATTCCGGGATTGAAGAGCATCATCCAAACCGGGCTGGACCAGGGCATGCACACCATGGACCAGGATTTGGCCCGCTTGATAAAAGAGGGCAAACTGCCCTACGAACTGGCCGCCTCTTATGCCTTCGACATTAAGGACCTGGACAGGATGGTCTTCGGCGAGGGCACGTCCGCCTTTGCGGGCGAAGGGGTCATGGGGAGGAGGTGAGCGGTAAATGCTTTATCGCTACAAGGCAAGGTCAAGCGACGGCAGGATAGTTTACGGCAGTCAGCAGGCGCAATCCAACGCCCAGGTCCTTCAGTGGCTAAGGGAAAGGTCCCTTTATCCCATAGAAGTTGAGGAGACAAAGGAGCGCGCCGCTAAGTCCCTGAAGGAAAGGCTGGAAACCGTCTCCACCATAAAGCTAAAGGACAAGGCCGTTTTCTTCAGACAGCTGGCCACGATGCTC
>NZ_JBHGXH010000278.1:0-1383 GCF_041936445.1 Candidatus Darwinibacter acetoxidans
CCGTGAGGAGGTCAAGAAGGCCTTGAGGCAACTGAACCATAGCCTGAAGGCCTCTGGTGAGGCTACAAAGCCGTTCTGGGAGCACGTGCACGATGATGCCTTAGGCCTGGGCGACATGCACCAGTATGCTTACTGGTCACCCCACTTCCACGTGGTCGGGGTCGGCTACCTGGTGAACGCGAAAGACTATAACCAGGCGACCGGCTGGATCTACAAGAACAAGCGACCAGGCGGGATCCCGCTCTCGGTCCGGTGGAACGAGAAGGAAAACCGCTTTGAGGACGACGTTTACACGCTCTTCTCCTACCTCATGACCCACGCGGCCTATGTGCCTGGTAAGAGGGCGGTCCGGACCTTCGGGTATCTGAACCCGAAGCACGTTAAGAGGGTCGGTGACCAGTTCGTGAAGCACTACCACGCTGCGGTCTGCCCGGTCTGCGGGTCGCCGGTGGTCCGCTACTGGTTCAAGGACGATGAGCCGGACGAGCCTGAGGTCGATATCGAGGGTGAACTACGGCCTGTAGCCTGCCGGATATGTGGCTACAACTACAAGGTGCGACTATGAAAAAAGATGAAAAAGTGATTTACCACTGTTCCCAGGCTGTCGACGATGACGCCCTGGACGAACTGATCCGCGATCTGACTGAGACTGCCCTGGCGTCGGGGGGGTTCGTTGCGTACTTCGGCCCCGATGGCGAGGGTGACGGGGCCGGGCAGGCGACGCCGCCCGGCCGCCGGCGGTGGTGATACGGTGACGGATGATACGGGAATGCGTTACTATGTCTACAAGGAGGTGACTCTGGGCGGGAAACTGCAACCTCCTTATCTAGCGGGAACGAGCAACAACAAGGCTCTTGCCGATGCTATGTGTCGCTGGCTCTGCCGGAAAAACCCTACCTGTAAGGCCTGGGTGGTGAAACCGGGAGCTGATCCGATGTCGGTTTCGCCGAGCTCTCGGGGCTACTGGGCACGTTACGTCAGGCAAGAGGAGTTGATACTGGTGCGGACGGGGGAGCAAGCGTTCCGGACCTGGGAGGGGGGCTAGCCCCCCCCTCCCGGGGCCTATCGCCACCGCCAAGGCCGAAGGCCGCGGAGCGCGAAGCGCGGAGTCAGCGACGCGAAGCGGAGCGTGCCCTCCTGGCTTCGGCAGGTTTAAGTAACCGGGCACTAAAATAACGGTTAGCGGCGTCTTGGCTGATGCTAAAGGCTTAGTCACTGGACAAAAATCCCGAGTGCCCCAACCGGGCGAATAACTAGCAATTTGTTTTCGGGTCACGGTCGAGGCGCTGCGGGAGTACGATGATGTGTTAGACTCTCCGGTATATAAATGCCATGAAGCGATAAGTCCAGACTGTCCTCCGATCCCTGATCCTGATACCGTCC
>NZ_JBHGXH010000279.1:0-44593 GCF_041936445.1 Candidatus Darwinibacter acetoxidans
TCATCCCGAAGGGGAAGCCCATCAAGTCCTTCAGCGCAGACCACATCCGAAGAGCTGAGACCTTGGTGAATAACCTACCTCGGAAGATCTTGGGTTACCGCACACCGTTGGAGCTCTTCCAGGAGGAACTATCGAAGCTGAACACAACTGTGAAATGCTTTATAGAACGGGTTTCTGGCTAGCTGTTGCATTTGCTATTGCATTTTAGACAATTCCTAGGTGGCCATGCGCTCGGCGATGATCTCCACATAGCGGTTCTGCACGCCTTCCCGGGCCACCCGGATGGCGTTGTAGATGGCTTTGGCATTGGATCCGCCGTGGGCGATGATCACCACCCCGTTGATGCCCAAAAGCGGTGCCCCGCCGTATTCGTTGGGGTCCATCCGCTTTTTGATCCGGCGGAAGCCGGGTTTCATCAACAGGGCCCCGGCAGTGGCCACCAGGCTCCGCTTGGCCTCTTCCTTGATCATGCCCAGGAGGGTGGACCCTAAGCCTTCGGCAAACTTGAGCACGATGTTGCCCACAAAGCCATCGCAGACCACCACATCCACATGGCCCGCGGGGATCTCCCTGCCCTCCACATTGCCGATGAAGTTCACTGCCGCATCCTGGAGGAGCGTGTAGACCTCCTTGGCCAGCTGGTTGCCCTTGCCGGGCTCGTGGCCCACGTTGAGCAGGCCCACCCTAGGGCTGTGCACCTTGAGGACCTCGGAGGCATAGATGGAGCCCATCTGGGCAAACTGCACAAGTTGATTGGGGCGGCAATCCGCATTGGCCCCCACATCCAGCAGCAGGGTAAAGCCTGTGGCGGTGGGCATAATGGTGGAAATGGCCGGCCGCTCCACACCCTTGATCCGTCCGATATTGAACAGGGCGGCAGCCAGGGTAGCCCCTGTATTCCCGGCACTGACCAGGGCCTGGGCCTGGCCCTGGCGCACTAGTTTAGCCCCCTGCACCAGGGAAGAGTCGGGCTTGGCCCGCACCGCAGCCACCGGCTCCTCATCCATGTGCACCACATCCGGAGCGTGGACGATCTCCAGGCGGCTGCCGCCGGCCTTCCCGCCCACCAGCGCTTTTAGGCGGCGTTCATCGCCGGTGAGGATGATTTGAACGTTGTCCAGCTCCGCCGCGAGCAGGGCTCCTTCCACGATCTGCTCCGGCGCATAGTCTCCTCCAAACGCATCTACTGCAATCCTAAGCACGGTTTGCCCCTCCCTTATCAGCCACATCAACCACCACAAATTCGCCGTTGAACACCAGTTCATCCTGGACGTAGCTGGCCACCGCCACCCGGTAGTGATCGCCCTGAACGGCAGTGACCTGGGCCTTGGCCAAAACCCGATCCCCCAGTTTCACCGGGCGCAGGTAGTCCACCTTGGCTCCCTCAGCCTGGACATCTTCCGAATCCACCAGGGCCACCGCCAGGGAATAGGCTTGGGCAAAGAGAAAATGACCCCTGAGGATCTGGTTGTGGGCGAAGACCATGGCTTCCGTAACTTCCATCACCGAGGAGCCCTTTTGGCCCAGCTCCAGCTCCACCAGATCACCGATGACCTCTTCGCCCCGCAGGGCGCGGATGGCGGAATAGGTGTCAGCGGCGATGGTTTTCGCCCGTTCCCTGAGTTCTGGAATGTCTAAAGCCATGCGGTCCAGGCGGATGGTGGCCACGCTCACCCCCAGCCGTTCGGCCAGCTGCCAATCGGTGAGGAAGGGATCTTTCTGCAAAAGTTCCCGAAGGGCCTTCCTCCGTTCGTTCCGGCCCTGCCTGCTCAACCCTGCTCCCCCCTTAACGCCAAGTCTTAGCACCAGGTTATAACTACTATTCAGTATAGGGCGGGGGTGGGAAAAAGTAAAGTAAAAATTTAGAATAAAAAAAGATGTCCCAAACGAGACACCTTTTCCAAGCTATTTTGCCTCTTCTACCTGAATAACCTGGCGTCCTTTGTACGTCCCGCAGTTCAGGCAGACACGGTGGGACATTTTGGGCTCCCGGCAGCTGGGGCAGATACTGGCCTCCACTACCGCGATGCGCCTCCAATTTGCCCGGCGCTTATTTGTCCTTGCCTTTGAATGTCTCCTCTTCGGTACTGCCATCGTCCTTCCTCCTTTCTGGTCTAGCGGCTTGCGGCGATAATTCCAGCAGCTTGCTCAAGGGAGCAAGGCGCAGATCGATGTCCTCCTGGGCGCATCCGCAGTCTCCTTCCGCCAGGTCCGCTCCGCAGCTGGGGCAGAGACCGGGGCAAGTTTCACTGCACACCACCTTCATGGGCAGGCTGATGAGCAGTGATTCCCGGATAATGCCCGTTACATCGATTTCGCTGCCTTCCACCAGCAGCTGCTCCTCAAGCAGCTCCTCGTCTTGGTCCAATGCTGTCTCTTTCAAGAATTCCTCCTCGCAGGATGCCTCCAGGGTTACCCCAAGGGGTTTGAGGCACCGACTGCAGCGGAGTTCCACATCCACAGTAAAGCTGCCGGCGACCAAGTATGCATCTCCGGTGTTTGTCACCTTCAGCTCTGTTCTAATGGGCCCGAGGACCTTTTTCACTTCGGGCAGAGTGCTTAGGAAATCACCGGGAAGCTCCCGCTGAACCTTAAAAAAGGCCCCTTTGCGGCCCTGAATACCGCTGATATTGAGACGCATCTTAATCACCTCATAGATTATACAAAGATTCTGCCACCCTGTCAACAACCTGCAGGTTAGGCGGTTTCAGCCAGGAGAGCTTCGATCTCCGGCAGAGCTTTCTGGGCTGCCTGCCTGCCCTTCTCCACGATTTCTGCAGCCCGGTTGAGCTGGGTGAGGCGCACATTGCCCAGCTCAGGCTCGATGAGAATATCGCAGTCCACCCAGCGGCTGGCCGCGGCCTGCCTGCTTAAAATATCGATGGTCTGGATGATCACATCCGGCAGATGGCGCACCCGGCTGCGCAGGGGTGCCCAGCCCACATCCACCGCGATCACCACATCCGCCCCCAGCCGGCGGCAGAGATCGCCGGGAACCCTGTTCACCAGACCCCCATCCACCAGGAGCCGGCCCTCTTTTTCCACGGGCACAAACACGCCGGGAATGGACAAACTGGCGGTAACCGCATCCGCCACCGAACCCCGGTCCAGCACCACCTCTTCCCCGGTGAGCAGATCGGTGGCCACCACCGCGGCCTTGATGGGTAGATCCTCGAAGCGCCGATCCCGGGTGAGCAGGCGCAGCATGTTGTGGATCTTATCTGGAACAATGAGTCCCCTGCTCCGCAAGGTCCAGCTGGTGAGATCATTCCAATCCAGCTCCTGCACCATACGTCCCAGAAGCTTAAGATCCGATCCCGCGGCAAACAATCCCGCCACCACCGCCCCGGCGCTGGTGCCGCAGGCGATTTCAATCGGGATGCCCTCTTCCACCAGCACCTGGAGCACCCCCAGGTTGGCCAGTCCCCGGGCAGCCCCGGAACCGAGCGCTACGCCCACCTTGGGATCAGGCATAATACTCACCTCAGCTTCGTAAGAATTAGCAGACCATCGAGGAAAGGGTGTGGCCCATGGGCCCAAGCCGCGGTTTAGCAGTTGTGGCCTGCCTTCTAACCCTATTAATTGTGGCCTATCCCGATATCTCCTTCCAAGCTTCCCTGTCCGGGCTGAAACTCTGGCTGGAGGTTGTGCTCCCTTCTCTCCTGCCCTTTTTTATCCTGGCCGACCTGCTCATGGGCCTGGGCGTGGTGCACTTTTTGGGCGCCCTTTTGGAACCTGTCATGCGCCCGCTGTTTAAAGTCCCCGGGGAGGGAGGCTTTGCCCTGGCCATGGGCCTGGCCGCAGGTTTCCCTTTGGGGGCCAAGGTCACAGGGGATCTCACCCGGGCTGGGCTGGTCACCACCACAGAGGGGGAGCGCCTTTTGGGCCTGACCCATACCGCCAATTCCCTGTTCTTGGCCGGGGCTGTGGCGGTGGGGATGTTCGGCCGGCCGGAGCTGGGCCTGATCCTGGCCGCGGCCCACTACCTGGGGGCACTTTTGGTGGGAGTGTGCATGCGGCTCCACAGGGGAGCGGAAACTCCCCCGGCAAAAAGTCAAGAAGCTTACCTGACCAGGGCACTGCGGGCCTTAGATCAGGCGCGCAGAAGGGATGGACGCCCTGTCGGAAAGCTCTTCGGTGATGCGGCCAAAAGCAGCTTTGCCAGCTTGCTCTTTATCGGCGGCTGCATCATGTTTTTCTCTGTGATCGTGGAGGTCTTATCCGCCGCCGGCCTCATGAACCCGGTCCGGGCCGGTTTGGGCTTCCTGCTCCAGTTCGCGGGCATCGACGCCAGCTTGAGCAGTGCAGTGCTCCACGGCTTTTTCGAAACCACCCTCGGCGCACAGCTGACCAGCAAAACCACTGCCTCCCTGGCTTCCCAGGTGGCCGCGGCCAGTTTGGTCTTGGGCTGGAGCGGCCTTTCCGTCCACGGCCAGGTGGCGGCCCTGATCAGCGGCAGCGGCCTGCGCTTGAGGCCCTACCTCACCGCCCGGTTGCTCCACGGCTTGTTTGCCGCGCTGATCTCCGCCCTGCTCCTGGGCCCGGCGGGCTTCATCCCCGCTTCCCTTGGGCGGGTGCTCCCGGCCCTGGGGAGCGGCGCCTACCTGGACGGCAGCTTCGGAGCCCGGCTTTTGGCCTCGGCACGGCTGGCCACCAGTTTCCTGCTGATCCTGATCCTCATCCTCAGCACCGTCTGGCTGCTGCGGCGCATTGTCTACATTTCCCTGCGCTCCAGGGATTGATCCTGCTCCCGGCCTGCCTGCAGGGCCTGCTGGCCCCGCTCGATTTCAGCTAGAGCCCGGCTGAGCACATCGTGCAGCTGGGCAAGCTTCTCCAAGGCATATTCCTCCGCGCCCTGCTGCATCTCCTGGGCGCGCCTTTTGCTCTCTTCTAAAAGGAGCTTGCTCTCTTCCTCCGCCTGGCGGTAAATCTCGCTGTTGCTCACCAGTTTCGCGGCATACTCTTCTGCTTTGGCGATCATGCGCTCAACCTGTTCCTGCCCCTCGGCGATCATCTTCTCCCGTTCTGAGGAGACCGCCTCGGCCCGTTTGATCTCTTCGGGAACGGCGGCGCGGATAATGTCCAAGAGATCAAGCAGCTCATCGGCATCGATCAAAACCTTGCCCACCAAAGGAACCTCGGGCGCCTTCTCCACTAGTGCTTCCAGTTGGTCAATGAGGACCAAAAGATTCACTCGGTTCACTGTGACCTCTCCCTACTTTTGAATTTCTTCGCCAACGCCTCAGCCACGCGGGGGCTGACCCACTTGGACACATCTCCCCCGAATTCCGCCACTTCCTTCACCGCGGAAGAGCTGATGAAGGAATACTCGCTGCTGGTCATCATGAACACCGTTTCCACGTCCGGGTCCAGGTAGCGGTTCATGGCCGCCAGTTTGAACTCGAATTCGAAGTCGGAAACGGCCCTCAATCCCCGCACCATGGCCGCGGCCTTTTTCTGCTTGGCATACTCAATGGCCAGCCCTGAGTAAGTGTCCACTGTCACATTTTTCAGCCCCTTGGTCTCTTCCCGCAGGAGCTCCATACGTTCAGCCACAGTAAAGAGGGGAACCTTCTCCGGATTGTGCAGTACGCAGATGTACAGATGGTCAAAAAGGCTGCTGGCTCTGGTGATGATGTCTAAATGCCCGTAGGTAACCGGGTCAAAAGTACCTGTGCAGACCCCGATTTTCACTGGGACCCCTCCCATCGATAAAACAGAAGCGCTGTTTCCCCGTAGGTGCGGATCTGTTCTAGGCAGAGTTTCGACACGCCTAGGGGAGCTTCCTCTTTTTTGCTCACTTCGGCGATGATTATTCCCTCCGCCTTAAGCAGGGCCAGATCCGCCAGGGCCCGCAGGGTCTTGAGGCCCAGCCCCTGGCCGTAGGGGGGATCGAGGAAGATCAGATCGAACCTTTCGCCCCTCCTTTGCAGCCTGGCCAGCACCGCAAAGACATCCCCCGGCAGAACCAGCCCCCCCTCCAACCTGGTGCGCTCCAGGTTCTTTTTGATCTGCCCGCAGCAGGCGCGATCAGATTCTACCCAGACCACCTTCTCCGCTCCCCGGCTTAAGGCTTCCAGGCCCACCGCGCCGCTTCCCGCATAGAGATCCAAAAAAGAACTGCCCAAAACTTTAGGCCCCAAAATGTTAAACAGCGCCTCCTTGACCCGATCCCCGGTGGGCCGGGTGGCCAGGCCCTTCACGCTGCTTAGCCTGGTGCCCTTGGCTTTGCCTGCAATTACCCGCATGTCCTGCACTCCTAAAGGGGGTATTGATCCAGTTCCGCCGCGAGCTCAGGGTAGCCCTCAAGGTGGGGATCCCGGCTCAACAGCGCCTTCGCCGCCTCAGCCGCCTGCTGCAGGAGGTCTTTATCCCTGGTGAGATCCGCCAGGCGGAAATAGGGCTGGCCCCACTGGCGCACCCCCAGGAGATCCCCCGGACCCCGCAGGAGCAGATCCTGCTCGGCGATGAAAAAACCGTCATTGCTCCTGCGCACAACCTCCAGGCGGGCCCGGCTCTGGGGCGAGAGGTTGTAGGCCAGAAGAAAACAGATGCCCGGCTTCTTCCCCCGCCCCACCCGGCCCCGGAGCTGGTGCAGCTGGGCCAGGCCGAAGCGCTCCGCGTTTTCAATCACCATCACAGTGGCGTTGGGCACGTTCATCCCCACTTCCACCACGGTGGTGGCGATGAGCACATCCAGTTCGCCCCGGGCAAAGGCCTGGAACACTTCTTCTTTTGCCCGGCCCATCTGGCCGTGGATCAAGCCCACCCGGGCCTGGGAAAGAAGACCCCTTTGCAGCTCTTCCATTTCCTGCACCGCGGCCTTGAGATCCACATGCTCCGATTCTTCCACCAAGGGGAAGACCACATAGGCCTGCTCCCCCTTTTTCACCCGGGAAAGCACATAGCGGTACACATCGGCGCGCCTATCCGGGTGGATCAGCCGGGTATCCACGGGCTGGCGGTGGGCGGGCAGCTGCCTGATTTCTGTAATGTCCAGATCCCCGTACATGGTCAGGGCCAGGGAACGGGGAATGGGGGTCGCGCTCATGACCAAAAGGTCCGGATTGCCCTTGCCCAAAAGGGCAGCCCGCTGCCGCACTCCAAAGCGGTGCTGCTCGTCCACAATGGCCAGGGTGAGGTTTTTGTACTCCACTTTATCCGTGATCAGGGCATGGGTGCCCACCACCACATCTATTTCCCCCCGGGCTAAGGCCACTCGCACCTGTTCCTGCTCTTTACCCTTCATGGCTCCGATCAGCAGTTCCACCCGGATTCCCAAGGGTTCAAGGGACCGGCGGAGCCGCTCCACCATCTGCAGGGCCAGCACCTCCGTGGGCACCATCATGGCCACCTGGCCGCCGCTGGCCACCGCCTTCACCGCGCCGTATTCCGCCACGATGGTCTTGCCTGAGCCCACTTCCCCCTGGACCAGGCGGCGCATGGGCCGCGGCTCTTCCATATCCCGGGCCACCTGGCCCAGGGCGGCCTTTTGATCGGCGGTGAGCTCAAAGGGGAGCTGCTGCAGAAAGCGGGCCACCAGTTCGCCGTCCTTTTGGTGGGCGATGCCCTCCCGCTGCCGCTGCCCCCGCTGGAGTCCCAAGTGGAAGAGGAAAAACTCCTCAAAGACCAGGCGCTCCCGGGCCCGGTGGTAGCTAGCCCAGTCACTAGGAAAATGGATCTGGCGCAGCGCCTCCCGCCTCTCCAGGTAGCGGCCCACAAGTTCCGGGGGGAGGCATTCCTTGAGCTCCCCGAGATGCCGCAAAGCGGCCCGCACCCAGTTTACCCGCTGGTTGTTGGTGATCCCCGCGGCCAGGGGGTAGATGGGCATCAATCCCCGATGCTCCGGCGGGCGGGTGTACACTTCCGGGGAAGTCATCTCCGGGAACAGGGTGCCCTCCTTGACCAGACCGTAGACCCACACTTCTCTGGCCCGCTGCAGTTTGCGGTAAAGAAAGCTCGGCCCCGGGGCGCGGTGGTGGACAAACCAGGTGAGCCCCAACTGGCCGCCGAGGGTGGCTTGGATCAGGCGCCTGCCTTGGGAGATGGGGCGCTCCCTGAGCTGCAGCAGGGGGCCGTGCACCAGCTGCACCGCGCCTGGCTGCACTTCTTCCGGCTCCAAGACTGCCTGGAAGTCTTTATAGGTCCGGGGGAAGCTGAACAGCACATCCCGCACCGTCTGCAGTCCCAAGCCTTTGAGGGCCTGGGCCTTCTTCACACCGACGCCGGGGAGAGAAGTAACCGGCCTGTTGAGCATGGCTTGATCACCCCAATCAAAAACAAGCCCCATCCTAGAGGGAGCTTAGGATGGGGTTGTGCGTGTTCTCGAGGGAAGCCCTTCAGACGCAGTAGAGAAAGACCGCCACTGTACCCGGCCCGGCATGCACCCCGATGGTGGCTCCAATTTCCCCCACCACTACTTCATCTTGGAGATCTAAAATCTCCGGGAGTGCTTCCGCCAGGGCGTCGGCTTCGGTTTGGTTATCCGCGTGGCTGACGGCAGCTTTGAGCTGTTTGCCAGGGTTCCGTTCCCGAAACTCCGCACCGAGCTCCCGCAAGCGCTTAAAGGCCTTGGCCCTCCCCCGGATCTTTTCAAAGGGGGCCACCTGGCCGTCCACCAAAGTGAGGACCGGTTTGATGTTGAGCAGGGTTCCCACCAAGGCGGAAGCTAGCCCAATGCGCCCGTTTCTCTGCAGATACTCCAGGGTATCCACGACAAAGTAGACCCGCAAGGAGTCTAAGATGCCCTCAACCTCCGTGAGGATCTCCTCGGCGCTTTTTCCCGCCTGGGCTGCCTTGGCCGCTGCGATGGTGGGGACGCCGATACCTAAAGAAGCGGCTCTGCTGTCCACCACATGGACCGTGATCTTGGGATCGATCATGGTAGTGGCCAGCATGGCCGACTGGTAAGTCCCGCTCATCTTGCTGCTCAAGTGGATGGAGATGATGGTATCGCCGGGCTTGGCGATGCGTTCATACACTTCCACGAACTCCGCGGGGGAAGGCTGGCTGGTACTGGGCATGCGGGTCTCCTGTTTCAGCCGGGCGTAAAACTCCGCGGCGGTGAGATCCACGCCGTCCTTGAACACCTCATCCCCAAAGCGCACCGTCAGGGGCACCACTTGGATGCCCAGTTCCTCCCTGAGCTTGACCGGCAGATCACTGCCGCTGTCTGTTACCACATGGATTTGACCCATTTCTATCCCTCCCCAGGGACCTGTTTATTCAACGGAGACGATGTAGTAATAGAGGGGCTGCCCCCCGGCGTACACTTCCACTTCACACTCGGGGAACTCGGCGCTGATCAGCTCGGTGAGCTCCTGGGCCGCCGCCTCATCCAGATCCGCGCCGTAGTAGATGCTGATCACCGACGAGTCTTCATCCACCATTTTGCGCAGCAGATCCTGGGCCACACTGGCGGGCGTGGCGCCCACCACGGCGATCTTACCCTCCGCCAGGCCGATGATATCCCGCTCTTCAATGTGCAGATCGCCGGCCACCGTGGAGCGGACCGCGTAGGTGATCTCCCCGGTCTTCACTTCCCGCATCCCCTCTTCCATGGCGGCCAGGTTATCCTCCAGGGAATCCTCGGCCACGAAGTACATGAGGGCCGCGATCCCTTGGGGCACAGAGCGGGTAGGTACAACACCCACCGGCTTTTCCGCCAGTTCCTTGGCCTGCTGGGCAGAGAAGATCACGTTCTTGTTGTTGGGCAGGATGATCACCTGTTCAGCGTTGACGCTGTCGATGGCCCTGACCAGCTCCTCGGTGCTGGGGTTCATGGTCTGGCCGCCGGTGACGATGCAGTCCACACCCAAACTCTTGAAGATCTCCGCCAGGCCATCTCCGGAAACCACCGCCACAATCCCGATGGGCTTCGGTTCGCTCTGCCCCGAGTTGACGGGGAAGTCGATCACGTTATTGCCCACGCTGTAATCCAGGTGGTGGCTTTCCTCATGGCTGGCGAACTCCTGATTCTGCAGACGCATATTATCGATGGCGATCTCGGTCAGTTCCCCCAGGGCCCCGCAAAACTCCAGGACCTGGCCGGGATGGTCTGTGTGAATATGCACCTTCACCACATCGCCGTCGCTCACAACCAAGAGGGAATCGCCCTTGGACTCCAGTTCTCCCCTCACCTGGTGGGGATCGATGCCGCTGCCCAGGATGATGAACTCGGTGCAGTACTTGTTCACTGAAACTTCCTGTTCCACCTGGGGAACGGCTTCCACCGCCGGCGGCGCCGCCATTTCTGCGAGGAGCTCTTCCAGCTCCTCAGGCGCGGCGGTCAGCCCCATGAGAAAACCCTCAAACAAACAGACCAGGCCTTGACCGCCTGCGTCCACCACTCCAGCCTGTTTAAGGACGGGGAGAATATTGGGTGTGTCCGCCAGGGCCTGCCGGGCCCCATCCAGGGCCGCCTGAAGCACTTCCAGGGCGCCGGCACCTTGGGCAGCGGCCTGCGCGGCGTGCTCCGCGGCCACCCGGGCCACCGTGAGCATGGTCCCTTCCACCGGCTTCATCACGGCCCGGTAAGTGGTCTGGGAGGCGGTAGCCAGGGCATGGGCCAGATCCTCCCCGGTGATTTCCTCCTGGACATGGGCTAGGCCATCGGAAAACCCGCGGAAGAACTGGGAAAGGATAACCCCGCTGTTACCCCTGGCCCCCATGAGGGAACCCCGGGTCAGCAGGGAAGCTAGCCGCCTGATTTCCCCATTGCCGAACTGTTCCAGCTCTTTTGTGGCTGCGCTGAGCGTGAGGGACATATTTGTTCCCGTGTCGCCATCTGGCACCGGGAAGACGTTCAACGCGTTGATTTTATCTTTCTGCTGGTCTAGATGGCGGGCCGCCGCCAGCAGCATGTTTTTGAAAGCAAACCCATTGATCACGTCCAACGTTGTTCCTCCGATCACTTTCTCGTTGGGCGAGTAACTCGCACACCCTGGACCTTCACATTAATGCGGTCCACCTTCAGGCCGAGCAGGGATTCAACTGCATACTTCACCCGCTCCTGGACATTCCTGGCGACCTCAGATATCTTCACGCCGTATTCCACCACAATGTAGAGCTGGATGCTGATGCTGTCTTCGTTGAACTGTATATCTACGCCGCGCTCGTAGTTCTCGCGGCGAAGCAAATCCGAGAGCCCTTCCTGGATGTTGCGCGGGGCCATGCCTACAAGGCCGTAGCATTCCGTGGCCGCCACGCCGGAGATGGTGGCGATTACCCCTTCCTCAATCGCAATCTTGCCGTATGGGCCTTGAATCTCTTGGGCCACAACTGTCCCCCTCTCCACACCATTTCCAAATTGGTCCATCGACTATCATCCCTATTCTACCCATTTGACCCCTGCTTGTAAAGGATTTTATCTTGGCGGCTGTTTCCCGCATCTCACCTTGCATTTCCAAAAACCCTGTGCTACAATGTAGTAGCGTTCAGGAAATCGGTTCAAAGGGGGTAGGAAACATGGCTAGACGGTGCATCGTCTGCGACAAGGGTACGGTTACCGGTAATCTGCGCAGCCATGCGGAGAACAAAAATCGGCGCACCTGGAAACCCAACCTGCAGAGAGCTCGCATCATCGTCCAAGGCAGCCCCAAAAGGGCTTATGTCTGCACGCGGTGTCTCAAGAGCGGAAAAGTACAGAGAGCTCTTTAGGCCTGCCCCTTCATATATGTTCGCAGAGAAGGACCCCTAGGTGAGTACCTAGGGGCATTTTATTGCTCACAAATCAGGAGCAGAACGCCTTCTTCAAGGCTCACGCCGATCTCCCCCTCCAGGGCGTAATTGCTGATGCCCAAGGTACTGCCCTTGTGCAGGTCCTGCCCGCTGAGGGGGTAGCCCAGTCCCCGGGTGCGCACCCCCCGCACGCAGGGGGTCAGGGGAATTAGGGAGACGAAGCTGCCCGGCGATACCTTGGCCTTCACCTGACCGCTGAAGGCCGTGAGCCTGTGACCGCTGGTGAGCAGCTCGTTTTCCACACCCTCCAGGGCCAAACGGTAGAGCAGCTCCACATTGCCCAGGGCATGGTCGATGCGGCTGCCCCAGCCCCCCACCAAGGTGATGGAGCGGGCCCCCTTTTCTAGGGCCAGCTCCACCGCAAGCTCCAGATCGGTCTGATCTTTGCGGGCCGGTACCGTGTGGAAGGGCACCCCCTCCTCCCGCCAAAACTTTTGATCCTCCAGGGAGAGGGAGTCCAGATCGCCCACCACAAGGTGGGGCTTGAGCCCCCAGCGCCGGGCCAGTGCCGCCCCGCCGTCCGCGCAGATGATCAGGGTGGCGGAGGAAAAGGCCGGGGGCCCTGCGGGCAGATCCTCCCCGGCCGCCAGAATCAGCGCCCGCCTATTCCCGCGGTTCAAAGATCTCCCTCCGCCTCTCCAAAAGCCAGATGATCACCAAGGTGATCACGGCGCTGGGCACCAGGTAACCGGCGTTGTAGCCCAGGGAATAGCCCCAGACGGAGCTCCCCTCGGGGGTGTATTCGGCAAAGAAGATCACCCCGGAAAGAACATGGAGAATCAGGCGCAGCAGGCTCCCTGTGATTACTCCCAGCCAGCGCACTTGGCGCAGAAGGCCAAACCCGGCCACGCCCAAAACGAGAAAGGCCGCGGGGTAGTCCAGGATCACCTGCACGGGATGGTAGATGTAGCCGCCGAGGATGATCTGGAGCACCCCGAACAGCCCGCCGCCCATGAGGCCCGCGACGCCCCCCCGGCGGAAGGCCAGAACGAAGATGGGCAGCATCTCCAGGGTAATGCTTCCCCCCTGGGCCGCCCGCCAGAGCCGCAGCTCCGAGAGGAGCAGGGCGGCCCCCACCAAGACCGCGGTCTCCACCATAATCTGAACGTTCTTGTTGCGCATCAACGCACCTCCTAGATTCCCGATCTCCTTCCGCCCTCGGCACTAAAAGCAAAACATGGACGCGAAGCGGTCCATGTTCCAAATCACCGCTTCCCTACGCTGGAATTACCCAAACAGGTTCGAAGGGTTCGGATCCGCGGCCCCTGCCGCCTGATCCTGTCTCAGCTGATCAGCACCCCTAGCGGAACTCAATCGTATTTGTTTGCTTATTACTTCTTGTTCCAAAGAGAAAACCCTCCCCAAAAGCGCGGAAAAAAGAGAAAAGCATCCCGCAAATCAGGATGCTTTTCCGACGGCCCTTACTGAGCGGCGGGTTTGGTTTCTCGCTTCGCAGGCGAACGCGAAGCATTTGTCCTTGCCCAGGGAGTTGGTATTTTTTTGGTGATCGATTGAAAAGTTAAGGAACACTACCCTCCTTTCTCTGCGTTTTCCGCCGTCCGCTCAGTGTGTTTCTATAATAAAGCAAATTGTCAGACTTGTCAAGCATAGAGATGTACTTTTCCGTCAATTGAGGCCAAAAGAAAAGGTAAGCAAGCTTACCTTACAGCGCGCCGCAGCGCTTCGATATAGGCTGCGGGGTCTTCCGCCTGGAAAATGGCGGAACCGGCCACGAAGTTGTTGGCCCCTGCCTCCGCCAGCTCCCGGATGTTTTCCACGCTCACTCCCCCGTCCACCTGCAGCTCAATGGGTCGCGCGCCGATAAGCTCCCGGCAGTCCCGGATTTTCTCCAGCATGGCGGGGATAAAGCGCTGCCCGCCAAAGCCGGGGTTGACGGTCATCACGAGGATCAAGTCCAGATCATCTAAAACATAGCGCAGCCCATCCAAGGGCGTATGGGGATTGAGGGAGACGCCAGCTTTGCACCCCAGCTCCCGGATGCGGGCCAGGGTACGCTGCAGGTGGACCGCGGCCTCATAGTGCACAGTTATAATCTCCGGCCGCACCGCCGCGAACTGCTCCAGGTAGTTTTCGGGATGCTTGATCATCAGGTGCACATCCAAGGGGAGCTCCGTGCAGCGGCTCACCGCCTCAATTACCGGCAGTCCAAAGGAAATGTTGGGCACAAACTGCCCGTCCATCACATCAAAATGCACCAGATCGGCACCCTTCACCTTGGCCAGCTCGGCCCGGAGATTGCAGAAATCGGCAGCTAAAATGGATGCACTAATGCGTATGTTCACGGCAAGGGCTCCCTTCTAATAGCGTGGTGTTACTTCTTCCAAAAAGAGCAGGTAATGCCCGTGGCGGCTGGGGGCGATTTCGCCTGCCTCCACCGCCTCTAAAACGGCGCAGCCGGGCTCGCTCCGGTGCAGGCAGCTGCGGAAGCGGCAGGCACCCCGGTAGCGGTCGAACTCGGGGAAGGCCAGCTGCAGCCGCTCCTGCTGCTCCTGGCCAGCTTCCAGGTGGAGCTGGGAAAAGCCCGGAGTGTCCGCCACGTAGCCCTGATCAAAGGCCAAAAGCTCCACCCGGCGGGTGGTATGCCTGCCCCGCTGCACTTTGGCACTGACCTCCCCAATCTCCAGCTGCAGCTGGGGGTTTAAGGCGTTGAGCAGGGACGATTTGCCCACCCCGGAGGGTCCAGCCAAAACGCTGATCTTCCCCTGGATGGCTTCCCTCAGATCTTCCAGGCCCTGGGAGGTGCGGGTGCTGGTCACGATGGTCCGGTAGGGAATGGCGGCATACAGGGAGCGCAGCTCCTCCGCCCGGGCGGGGTCCAAATCGGCCTTGTTGAAAACCACCACACAGGCCAGATCCATCAGCTCAGCCTGGACCAGGATCCGGTCCAGCAGCACCAAATTGGGCAGGGGCTTTTGCACGGCGAAGACCACCAGCACCTGGTCGATGTTGGCAACGGGCGGGCGCACCAGCTCCGAGCGGCGGGGCAGGATCCGCTCCACCACGCCTGTGGAGCCTCCACTTAAGGAGACTTCCACCCGGTCCCCCACCAGCACCCTCTCCACTTCCAGGCGCAGCCGCCCCCGGAGCGTGCACTGTAGGCGCCCTTCCTGGGTTTCCACTTCGTAAACTCCACCTATGCCTTTAACGATTATTCCTTCCCGCATACCTCACTCCTGAAAAGCACGGTCTAAGAACTGACGTCCGCCAAGATAAACCTGGAAGCGGGCATCTTTGCCCCGGCCTTGGATGGTGCGGACCACCCTGGTGCCGCCCCTGTGGGTCTCCCTGTAGACTTCCCGGGCGCCAAAATCATCGATGACCAGGATCACGATCTCCTGGCTGGGCCCAGGGGGAACATCGATGGTCACTTCTTTGGTGCTCCACAAATTCTCGTGGATCCACTGGGTTTCCTCAGGTGTTTCCACGGTTTCCGGCTCCTCCGCGGGTGCCACCGGCGGCCCTTGGGAGTAGACGAAGTCAATGGGCCAGCCCTCTTCCACCATGCTGCCCGGTGCGGGGTTCTGTTCGATCACCCGCCCCGCGGGGTAGATGGTGCTGAACTCGGGCCAGCTGTTCCCCAGGGGCAGCCCCAAGCTGGCCAGCTGCTGCTTGACCAGATCAAAGTCTTGACCCCGGAAATCCGGCAGGGCGAAGGGTTCCGCCGCCTTGCTCAAAACCAGGCTCACCGCGGTACCCTTGACCACGATCTCCCCTGGTTCCGGCCGCTGCTCCAGGACGATGCCTGGGCCCACCGCGGGATCGTACACCTCTTCGTTTTCCCCTTCCACAAAGCCCGCCTGGGTTAGGGCCACCTTAGCTTCCCGGAGAGAAAGGCCGATGAAGGAAGGCATTTCCACTTCCTCCGGTCCCCGGCTCACCCGCACCAAGATCTCCCGGCCCTCCTTCACCATGCGGCCCGGCAGGGGATCCTGGCTCACGATGTGGCCTGCCGGCACTTCATTGTCAAAGATGCGCTGCTCTACGGCTAGGTCCAACTGCACATCCCGCAGCGTCCGCAAAGCTTCCATCTCATGCAGCCCCACGATGTCCGGCACCCGCACATCGTCGGGGAACAAGATCTCGGGGATGACATACGTGGCCGCTAAAGCGAGACCCCCCAAAAGCAGCAGAATAACCAGAGCAATAATTCCCTTGGAACGTTTCTGGGGCGCCTCCTTGTCCTGCTTCTTCTTTTTCTTCTTCCGAGCCAATCCCCAGCCCCCTTTCCCCAAAAGGTCCACTGCCGGCAGCGGCAGGGTTGCATCCACATCGCCTTCGCCTTCCCCACCCGCGGCCAGGCGGCGCTCAATCCTCTGGAAGATGCGCACCACCTCTTCCGCATCGCCCGGTCGATCCTTCGGATCCTTATTCAAGAGCTTCAGCACCAAATCCTCCAGCTCAGCGTCGAGATCAGGTCTGAGTTTGCGCAGGGGCTCCGGCGGGTCCTGCACCTGCTGCAGGGCAATGGCGATGGCCGAATCGCCCCTGAAGGGCGGCTGGCCCGCCAGCATCTCGTAGAGCACGATCCCGAGAGAATAGAGATCGCTTGCGGCCTGCACCTGGGCGCCCCTGGCCTGTTCGGGGGAAAAATAGCGTACGGAACCCAGGACCATCCCCGTTTGGGTCAAGTTGGTCGCGGACATGGCCTGGGCAATGCCGAAGTCCGTCACCTTCACCCGCCCCTCTTCCGTGAGGAGAATGTTGTGGGGCTTAATGTCCCGGTGGATGATGCCGTGGTAATGGGCATGGGCAAGGGCCAGGGCGATCTGCTTCCCTACGCTGACCACAAACTCCTGGGGAAACTGGCCGTGCTCGCGGATCAGATCATGCAGGTTCCTCCCCTGCACATACTCCATCACTATATAATGAACGCTGCCCTGTTGGCCCACATCATAGATGTTCACAATGTTGGGGTGGGACAGGCTCGCGGCGGATCTGGCTTCCCGCCGAAAGCGCTCCACAAACTGCTCATCATCGGCAAACTGGGCCCGGAGGATCTTCACCGCCACAACGCGGCTGAGCAGCTGGTCCCTGGCACTGTACACCAGGGCCATGCCCCCGTCCCCCACCTTCTCTAAGATCTCATAGCGATTGGCCAGCGTTTCTCCAACCATACCCTCACCCTCTATGCCTTACTCACTCCGCTGCACAGCCCT
The DNA here is from genome assembly GCF_041936445.1 of Candidatus Darwinibacter acetoxidans. Lineage (NCBI taxonomy): Bacteria > Bacillati > Bacillota > Clostridia > Candidatus Darwinibacteriales > Candidatus Darwinibacteriaceae > Candidatus Darwinibacter > Candidatus Darwinibacter acetoxidans. The sequence goes on from NZ_JBHGXH010000279.1 coordinate 16,917, forward strand.
GCGCATCAGCTCAACCCCCAGGGGGGCCGCCGCCTGGGCGCCGGTGCCTCCGTGTTCGATCACCACGGCCACCGCCACCTGGGGTGCCTCGGGCGGGGCAAAACCGATAAACCAGGCATGATCGGGGCCCGAGCCCATTTGGGCTGTCCCCGTCTTGCCGCCATAGGCAAACTCTCCGCTAAGCTCGGTCCTGGCGGTACCTTCCTGGGCGGCCAGGACCATGGCCCCTTTGATCTTCTCAGCTAAGGCCGGCGGCAAAGCCTGCCCCAACACCTGGGGGCGGGTGATCTGCCGCATACGCAGGCCGCCCCGGACTTCATGAACCAGATAGGGCCGGAGCAGAACCCCTCCGTTGGCCAGGGCGCAGGCCACCTGGGCCATCTGCAGGGGCGTAACGAGAAGCTCCCCCTGCCCGATCCCCAGCTGAGCGGTGTGATACTGGGAAGAAGTGCCCTCGGGCACAAGGCCAGCTAAATTGGCCAGTTCAAACTGGACTTCCTGGCCCAAACCCCAAAGGCGGTAGTACTCCAGGAGCTTATCCCCCAGCTCCACCGCGAGCTGGGCGAAAACCACATTGGAAGATTGGGCCAAAGCCTGATCCAAAGTGATCTCCCCGTGGGCCCTGCCCCCGTAGTTGCGGATCGTGCCGCCGGGCAGCTGCCAGGCGCCCCCGTCCGGCCACCGCTGATCCGGCTCTGCCTGGCTTTCGGCCAGGGCCGCGCCGTAGACCAGAGGTTTCACCACGGATCCAGGGGGATAGAGGCCGTGGGTGGCCCGGTTCAAAAAAGGACTTCGCACATCGGCCCGATAATCTGGCCAATGCTCATCCAGGGCCCCGCCGTCCACATAAGGGGCGGAAACCAAGGCCAGGATTTGGCCCGTGGCGGGGTGCAGGGCCACAACTGCCCCCGCGGCTTTTCCCAGGAGCTCTTCTGCCGCCTTCTGCAGCTCCAGATCCAGGGTGGTAAACAGGCTGCGGCCGGCGCTCAGCTCCCCATGGTAGAGCCTCTCCAGCCCGGTCATCCCGTAGCGCTCGTGGAAATAGCCCACCACATGGGAAAGGGATGGCGATGCATAGCTACGCCTGTAGCCGCTTTCCAGGGCCTCGGAATAGGCCAGCGCCTTCCCCTGGCGGTCGAAGATGGGCCCCCGGTCCTGCTGGAAGACCAGGTAGTAGCGGGGATTGGCCGGGTGCTCCCCCAGATCCGCGCAGAGCTGCCAGTAAAAGGCACCTCCCAAGAGCAGGCAGTAAAGGAGCGCCAAAACCAGGAAGGAGCGGCGCATCACCCTTCCCCTCCCCTGCTCAGCCCGGCCACGAGGCCCAGCATCCCAAATTGCGCGACCAGGGAAGTTGTGCCGTAACTGACAAAGGGCAGCGTCAAGCCGGTAAAGGGCAGAAAGCGCAGGATTCCTCCCGCCACCAAAAACACCTGCAGGTGGAGGAGCAAAGTCAAGCCCAAACCCGTCAGCTGCTCCCCGCCGGTCAGATCCTGGAGGATCCGCGCCGCCCAAAAGGCTAGCCCCAGGTAGCAGAGGAGCAGGGCGGCTGTGCCCAAAAAACCCAATTCTTCGCCGATGATGGCCAAGATGTAATCGGTATGTCCGTGGGGGATCACCTGGACCAGGCCTTCACCGAGCCCCTGCCCCACCAACCCCCCGGAGTTTAAGGCGAACAAACCCTGCAGCACCTGATAGCCCTTGCTGCCCAGGTAATCCCAGGGCCTGAGCCAGGCCAACACCCTGGTCTGCACATGGGGAAAGAGATAGGCCCCTGCAGCAAACCCGGCGCCCAGCGCCGCCAGAAAGCCCGCCAGCTTGTACCAGGAAAAGGCCTGCCGCAGGGAAAGCCAGATGAACACCAGAAAGACCAATGCAGCAGGGCCCAGATCCCGCTGCCAGGCCAAAAGCAGGCAGAAGCTCGCCAGGAAAAAGGCCAGTTCCCAGAGGGAAGTGCCGGGAGCAAGGTGTTTGCCCAAGTACAGGATGAAAAAGATCTTGGCCAGCTCCACCGGCTGAAAGCGCACTCCAGCCACAGTCAGCCAAGCCCGGGCACCGCCCGCGGTCTCCCCCCAGATGAGGGTGATGGCCAGCAGGCTCAAGGCTGCCCAGGCCCAGAGGCGCCTTAGGGGCAGCTGACAAACTGGCACCAGCAGGCCCAGAAGGTAAAAACCGCTTCCCAAGAGTACGCCCTGGAAATGCCCTTGGGCCAGGTGCGGATCCAGCCGGGTGAGGAAGATCCAGCCGAGAAAGACCAATGCCGCAGTGAAGGGTAACGCTCCAGGGTGGGCGCCGAGCTTCCTGGTGATAAGCCAGAGGAGCGCGAACAAAGCCCACAGGGCCGCAGGCTGCCACCAGAGCACCTGGCCCTGGAAAAGCACCAGCCAGAGGACCACAGCCGCCAGCCAGCCGCTAAACCCAAACCACGTGCGGTAGAGGAGTGCCACGGATTTTCCCCCCGCCTCCTTAGACCTGGGCCACGATCACGGTGATGTTGTCGGGGCCCCCCAGTTCGTTAGCTAAATCCACCAGTTCCTGGGCTAGGTTTCTGCCCTGGAAGTTCTGCTGCAGCTTCTCCTGGAGCAGCGCATCATCCACCACATCGGTTAAGCCATCTGTGCAGAGCATGACCAGTGAACCCGGCTCAAGCTGCCTGGTGATCAGTTCCGGTTCGATTGCTTCCGACCCCAGAACCTGCGTGAGGATGTGCCGCTTGGGGTGGATGCGGGCTTCCCCGGGGGTAATGGTCCCCGCCCGCAGGAGCTCACCCACCACCGAATGGTCGCTGGTGAGCTGCTCCAGCACGCCGTTGGCATAAAGGTAGCAGCGGCTGTCCCCCACATGGCCCACCACCAGCTCCCGCAGTCCGTCCGGGCCGGGACCGGAGATCCAGGCCAGGGTGATGGTGCTGCCCATGCCCCGGTACTTCCTGTTGCGCCCCGCCTCCTCCAGGATGCGGGCCTGGGCTCGCTCAATGGCCGCCAGGACTTCCTCTTGGGGCCGGCCGGCACCAAAGGGGAATGACTTGATGGCTTCCACCGCCAAGGCCGAGGCCACCTCGCCGGCAACATGCCCCCCCATGCCGTCGCAGACAACGAGGCAGTGCTCCCCTACCCAGAGGGCATCCTCGTTATTCTCCCGCAGTCGCCCCACATCTGTTGCCGTTTTCACATCCATGCCCAACACTCCTATTTTAACTCTTCCAGCATTGCCTTGAGCAAGTTCCAGACCATCCTGAACAGCCAAACCGCCAAGACCGCCCTGACCACCCAGTGGACTACGGCCATGCTCATCGCTCCTCAAAGGTTAAAACAGTCTGCCCCAAGCGAATGGTGTCGCCGTGGTGCAAAAGCGCCCGCTTGATGCGCCTGCCGTTGAGGAAAGTGCCGTTTCTGCTGGCATTGTCCTGCACCAGCCAGCTGGCCCCCATCGGCTGAAAGCTGGCATGCACCCTGCTCACCTTGGGATCGCTCAAGCGCAGGTGGCAGCTGGCCCCCCGGCCCACCAAAAACCCCGGCTGAAGCGGGATAACCTGGGAGTCCAGGCGCAGGCAGGCCCGGGAGGTGTCCCCTTTTTTGCGCACCGCCAGCACCTCATAGCGCTTGGTGGGCGCCAGATCCACAGGCGTTTCCTGCTTATCTTCGGCCTGCCCAGGTGATTTTCCTGTTAATACTTGGATAATTCTTGCCAGCCACAGGCGAATCCCGGCCATTACCCCTGCCCCTCCAGGGTGCGCTGGCGCAGCTGGCCGCAGGCCGCTTCAATATCGCTGCCCCGTTCTTTGCGGAGGGAAACGGGGATCCCGGCGCGCTCCAGCATCTGCGCGAAGGCGGCGATGCGGGCACTGGAGGGACGGGCCGCGCCGCTTCCGGGATTGACTGGAATCAGATTCACATGGCAGAGGCGGCCCTGCAGGAGATCGCTAAGTTTCTGGGCCGCCTGCGGGGAATCATTTATCCCGCTGATCAGGGCATACTCATAGGAGATGCGGCGGTTGGTGCGGGCAGTGTAGTAATCACAGGCCGCCAAAAGCTCCTCCAGGGGATAGACCTTGTTGATGGGCATGATCTCCCCCCGGCGCCGGTCATCCGCGGCATGGAGGGAAACGGCCAGATTGACCTGGAGCTCTTCTTCCGCCAGGGCCCGGATCTGGGGAACCAGGCCGCAGGTGGAGATGGTGAGCCGCCTAGCGCCAAGGTTTAGGCCCTCCGGGTGGTTGAGCAGCCGGGCGCTGCGTAAAACCGCCTGGTAGTTGGCTAAAGGCTCCCCCATACCCATGTACACGACGTTGGTGACCGTTTTCCCCTGGGCCTTCAGCCGGTTTTGCACAAAAAGCACCTGGGCGGCGATCTCGCCGGCGGTGAGATCCCGCCTGAAGCCCGCCTGCCCCGTGGCGCAGAAGGAGCAGTTCATCGCGCAGCCCACCTGGGTGGAAAGGCACACGGTCTGGCGCCTTTTCTCCGGCAGGAGGACCGTTTCAATGGTGGAGCCATCTTCCAGGGCAAAGAGGTACTTCTCTGTGCCATCGGCGGAAAGGCGGCTGGTGACCAGCTCCAGGGGCCAGGGGCTCTGGAAGCGCTTTTCCAGCTCCTCAATTAGCGCCCGGGGGAGGCTGGTCATCTCCTGAAAGCTGGCCGCGGCCTGCCGGTGCAGCCAGCTGAAGATCTGGCGGGCCCGGTAGGGCGGCACCTCCGCTTCCAGCCGGCCGGCGATTTCCTCCGGGAACAGCCCGGCAAGATGCTCTTGGGCAGTATGCACAGTAATAACCTCCACTTCAGGGGGTGAGATCATGGCCAAGCGGCCTACGGTTCATTTTCTAACCGCGTATGTGGAATACCTCTGGGATCAGGGTATCCGATCCGAGGAATACTATTTAGGGGATGCCTCCCGCTTTCTGCGCTTTCTTTTGGCCAGTACCACGCCGGAACAGATCGAAAGCTACATCTCTGCCCACAGCTCGCCGGCTTACCGCGCCCGGCTGGAAAAGACCCTGCGCAAATTCTTCGCCTTTGCCCAGGAAAAGCTGGCCATCCCCGCGGGGGAAATCCTGCACAGACAAAAAAAACCAGATCGAAACCTGGTTTGAAAGCAAGATGGTCGGGGCGACACGATTTGAACGTGCGACCTTCGCGTCCCGAACGCGACGCTCTACCAAGCTGAGCCACGCCCCGCAACTTAAGTATAAACCCTGCTTGGGGATTTTGTCAACGCATTTGGGGCCAAAAAGGACCCCCCCGCAAGGAAGATGCTTCTCAGCCAAGCTGAACTTAGAGGCTCAAGCTCCCTTCCACGATTCTGGCGATGATCAGCGAGTTGGTGGGCATGCGGTCATCGCAGTAGGGCTCGCAGAGCTCTTTGATGAACTCCGCATTCCCATTCTTCCAGGCAGCCGCCAGGGCATTGCGGATTCCCGCCTCTACCCCGCTCATGGTGGTGTTGTACTTCTCCGCCAGGGCTGGGTACATCTCTTTGGTGAGGCCGCCCGCGTAGTAGCCTTCCTCCAGGTACATGAGGACCGCATCCCTGAGGTAGGCAAACCCCTTGAAATGGGGCGGCACGCCCATCTTGTGCAGGATCTGGACCACCTTTTGGTCCATGGAAAGGGGCCCATCCTCGGCCGCGGCCTCCTGGCCCACGATCATCTTCCCTGGAGCGCTGGAAAACTGCCGCAGCCGCTCCAGGAGGATCTCCAAACGGAAGGGCTTCACCAAAAAGTAATCGGCGCCCAGGGCGAGCAGCCTGCTCAGCAGGTGGTCGCTGCCAAAAGCCGTGATCACAAACACCTTTGGTTTTTTCCTCAGAGACATGGCCTTCAGGGCTTCCAAAACCCCAATTCCATCCAGGTACGGCATGGTGATGTCCAAAAGAACCAAATCCGGCTCTAATCTTTGAATCTCCCTAAGGGCTTGCTCCCCGTCATGGGCCGCGCCTACCACCTCTAGGTCATCGTGTAGGGCGAAGAACTGCTGCAGGACCTGACAGAGCTCCACGTTGTTGTCTGCAATCAGAATCCGCATACAGAACCTCCAAGAGAGTATTCCCCCAGGAGTCCTGTTTGACATGAATTCCCAAAGTCCTGCTGCTTTTCAAGTTGTGCCTAAAATTTAACTTTTCGAAATAGCGCCAAAAAGAACCCGTCACCGCCATGCCGGTGGGGCAGAAGCGTCTTCAGCCAGGGCTCCGGGCCGCAGCCGGGAAATCCCTCTGGAAAGGGCTCGCCCCGAAACTCCGGGTGCTCGGCCAAAAACCAGTGGGCCACCTCTTCATTTTCCCAAGACGTCAAGGTGCAGGTGGTGTACAAAAGCAGGCCCTGCCCATCCACGTAGCCGGCGGCTTGGTGCAGGATGCCTTTCTGGATTTCCACCAGATCTTTGATTTCCTCGGCCCTTTTCCGCCAGCGGATATCCGGGCGGTGCCCCATGGTGCCCAGCCCGGAACAGGGGGCATCCACCAAAACCCGGGGAGCTGGGGGCAGCTGCAGATCCTGGGTGGCATCGCCCACCGCGGTGGCGATGCTGGAGATGCCTAAGCGCCTGGCGTTTTCTTCCACCAAGGCCAGGCGCCGGGGGCTCACATCGAAGGCGAGGATCCGCCCCTGATCCTGCATGAGCTGGGCCAGGTGCGTGGTTTTGCCCCCGGGGGCGCTGCACAGATCGTAGACGGTCTGGCCTGGCTCCACCTGCAGGGCATGGGCGGCCAGGGCGCTGCTCTCATCTTGAATGTAGAACATCCCCTGGTCCAGCCAGGGATCCGCCACAGCTAAGTGGGCGGGCTCCACTGTGAAAATCTCCGGCAGATAACGTCCGGGCTCGACACTGGCTCCCCTATCTTCCAGATGGGCCCGCACCTCAGCGGGGCTCGCTTTTAGGGTATTCACCCGGATCTGCAGCTGAGGCGGCTCGTTGAGGGCCCGGCAGAGGGCCGCAGTCTCCTCCACTCCCCACCTATCCAGCCAGTGCTCCACGATCCAGTCGGGATAGGAGTACTTGAGCCCCAGATGTTCCGCAGGGTGTTCTTCCAGGGAGGGATAGACAAGGGAATCCCTCCCCCGCAGCACCTGCCGGAGCACGCCGTTGGCGAACTTGGCGGTGCCTTCATGGCCGAAGGCGCGCGCTAGCTTCACCGCTTCGTTCACCGCCGCGGAAGGAGGGATCCTATCCAGGTATAAGAGCTGGTAAACGCCGATGCGCAGCACATTGAGCAGGGCCGGGTGAATCTTAGCCAGGGGCCTTTTGCTGAACTGGGCCAGCACATAATCGAGGCTGCGCTTCATGCGCACCGTACCCATGACCAGTTCGGTGAAAAGGCCCTGATCCAGCCGGCTCAGGGAGCTTTTCTGCAGCTGTGCGTCTAAAAGATCCTTCAGGAACTCCCCGGAGGACTCCAGCTTGTTTAAGGTGTCAACCGCCAGGTAGCGGGGATCGGTGCTGCGCCCCATTACCTTCTCCGCTGGCCCCGCAGGAACAGCAATCTGATCAGCTGGGAGGCGGCCACCGCCACCGCGGCCACGTAGGTGAGGGCAGCGGCACTGAGCACCGCCTTGGCCTTGGGCACTTCCGCCTGGGTTAAGTAGCCTCCGGACTGGAGGGCCGCCAGCGCCCTGCGGGAAGCGTTAAACTCCACGGGCAGGGTGATCAGCTGGAAGGCCAGGGCCGCGATGAAAAACCAGATCCCCACCAGCATCAGAACATCCATGCTGAACAGAAAGCCCAACATGAACAGGGGAAAGGCCATCTGGGAGCCCACCGCCGCCACCGGAAACAGGCTGGTCCTCAGCCCCAGGGGCACATAGCCCCGAGCATGCTGCACCGCATGGCCCACTTCGTGCGCGGCCACACCCACCGCAGCCACACTGGTGCCGTCGTAGACCTGGGGCGAAAGGCGCACCGTTTCCGAACGGGGATCGTAGTGATCCGTGAGCTCTCCCCCCACCCTTTCCACACTCACATTGTGCAGCCCGTTGGCATTGAGGATCTGCCTGGCCACTTGGGCTCCCGTGAGCCCCACGTAGGAACGTTCCTGCAGGTAGCGGGCGAAGGTACTTTTGACCTTCACCTGGGCATACAAGGCAAGTAACAAGGCCGGAAGGACCAAGATAAAAGTGGGATCATAAAACATGCCATCTCCTCCTTACCTGCTTAATATCTCCCCAACACGCAGACGCAAACCATTGGCAAAGTCGAGGCCGGAAAGAATCTTTCCCCCGGGCCTCTGGAGTTTTTGCAGATAGAGGGAACCCGCTCCGCAGGCCACTAAAAGGCCCTCCTCGCTGAAGCTGAGAATCTCGCCGGGGGAGCCCGCCCCGCTGCCTGGCCAGGCTTCCCAGATGCGCACCGTCTCTCCTTTGATCTCAGCCCAGGCCACGGGCCAGGGGTTCATGGCCCTAATCAAGCGGTCCAGTTCCCAAGCGGTCCGGTGGAACTCTACTTTGGCATCTTCCTTTTTCAGCTTAAAGGCATAGCTGGCCTGGCTGTGATCCTGGGGAATCCGGGGTGCGGTGCCCTGGGCGATCTGGCGCACCGTTTCCAGAAGGAGCCCTGCCCCCTTGACCATCAAGCGGTCGTGGAGCGCCCCCGCGGTATCCCGGGGATAGATGGGCTCTTCCGCCTGGAGGATGATATCCCCATCATCCCAGCCGGAGCCCAGGTACATGGTGGTTACGCCTGTGACCGTATCACCATTTTTGATGGCGGTGTTGATGGGCGCGGCACCCCGGTATTTGGGCAGCAGGGAACTGTGCACGTTGATGCAGCCGTACTTGGGCGCGGCCAGCAGGCGATCGGGGATCTTCTGGCCGAAGGCCACCACCACAAAGAGCTCAGCCCCCAGCCCCTCCAAATCCTCCATGACCTGGGGATCACTGATCCTTTCCGGTTGGAAGATGGGCAGGCCCAGCTCCAGGGCCACCACTTTCACGGGGGATTGGACCAGCCTCTGCCCCCGGCCCGCCCGGCGGTCCGGTTGGGTGACCACGCCCACAAGCTCATGCTCCGCGGCCAGGGCTTTGAGGCTCGGTACGGCAAACTCCGGCGTGCCCATGAAGAGGATGCGCATTTAGCTCCCCTCCTCGGGGTTTTCGGCCGGTTCCAGCTCCGCCTCCCCCAGGCTGCGGTCGAGGATCAGGATGCCGTCTAGATGATCGATCTCATGCTGCAGGGCCCGGGCTAAAAAGCCTTCCGCCTTAACCCGCACGGGCTTACCCTTTTCGTTCAGGCCCGTCACCTCGATCTCCGCGGCCCGTTTCACATAGACCCAGCGCTCGGGGATGCTCAGGCAGCCCTCCACATCGATCTCTTCCCCCTGGGCGCTCTGGACCACGGGGTTGATCAAGCAGACCGGGCCTTCTCCCAGATCCACGACAATGATGCGCTTATTTACGCCCACCTGCGGCGCGGCCAACCCGGCGCCGTTGGCTTCATACATGGTTTCGATCATATCCTCAACGAGTTTGGTGATCTTCTTGGTGATCCTGGGCACTTCTTGGGCCCTGGTTTCCAAGATGGGATCGCCTATCTTCACAATGGGCAGTACAGCCATGGGTGCCACCTCGATTTCTCTACATCTATTATAACATACTAAAGCATGTACAGGGGATCAAGATCCACCGTCACCTGCACGTCCCCGCCCGCGGAGGGAAGCTCCCCGAGGCCCTGGAGGGGCCCATCGCTCTTGACCAAAACCTGCCAGCGGTAGCGCCCCTGGATACGCCCGATGGGCGCGGGGAAGGGCCCCACCAGATCCACTTGGGGAATGCCCCGGGCTAAGAGGTGGGCGGCGATGCGCCGGCAGGCCTCCTCCGCCTCCGTTTGGGGGCCGCTGCAGAGGATGCGGGTGAGCTGGCGGAAGGGAGGGTAGCCAAGGGCCCGGCGAAAGCCGATTTCCTTGCGGTAAAAGCCCAAATAATCATGGCTGCGGGCCGCCTCGATGGCAAAATGGCCTGGCTCGTAGGCCTGGACGATCACCAAGCCCGGCAGCTCGCCCCGGCCGCTCCGCCCAGCCACCTGGGTTAAGAGCTGGAAAGTACGCTCCGAGGAGCGGATATCGGGAAAGCGCAGGCTCAAATCCGCGGCCAAAACCCCCACCAGGGTAACCTGGGGAAAGTCCAGGCCCTTGGCCACCATCTGGGTACCGATGAGCACCTGGGCCTGTCCCTGGGCGAATTGGCGCAAAATGGCGCTGTGGGCGCCCTTGCGCCGGGTGGTGTCCGCATCCAGGCGCAGGGTTTTCAATTCAGGGAACTCTTGAGCCAAGGTCTCCTCCAGCTGCTCGGTGCCCACCCCGAACTGGCGGAGGTAGCGGGAAGCGCAGCGGGGGCACTTCTGGGGCAGAACCTCCTGGTGCAGGCAGTAGTGGCACTTCAGGCGGTTCACGCCCTTATGGTAAGTGAGGGACACCTGGCAGTTGGGGCAGTCCAAAACCTCTCCGCACTCCCGGCAGAGCACGAAGTTGGCAAAGCCCCTCCTGTTTAGAAGGATGATGGCCTGGCGCTCCGTTCCCACCAGGTCCTCCAGTTCTTCCCGGAGACGCCGGCTGAACATGCTGCGGTTGCCCTGGGCAAACTCCTCCCGCATGTCCACAACCTCGATCTTGGGCAGGGGCCGGCTTTCCACCCGTTCCGGCAGTTCAGCCAGGATGTACTGGCCCTGGAGGGCCCTGTGGTAGCTTTCCACCGCGGGGGTGGCACTGCCCAGAACCACCTGGCCGCCGGTGAGCTGGCAGCGCTTGATGGCCACCTCCCGGGTCTGGTAGCGGATGGAGCCCTCTTCCTGCTTGTAGGTGCGCTCATGCTCTTCATCTAGGATAATCAGCCCCAGCCGGGGCAGGGGCGCGAACACCGCGGAGCGGGCCCCAATCACCACATCCACCCGCCCCTCCCTGATCTTGCACCACTGGTCAAAACGCTCCCCCAGGGAAAGCGCGCTGTGCAGCACCGTCACCCGGTCGGGAAAGCGGGCTGCAAAGCGGCCCAGCATCTGGGGGGTCAGGGCGATTTCTGGAACCAGGACGATGGCCTGCCGGCCCCGCCGCAAGACTTCCGCGATCACCTGGAGGTACACTTCCGTCTTGCCGCTGCCGGTCACCCCGTGGAGCAGCACCGGCCGGCGCTCTCCCTCCAGTTCGGCTAGGATCGTGGCCACCGCCTCGTGCTGTCTTGCGGTAAGTACCAGCTGCGGATCGGGAAGCGGCTCCACTTCCACCTTCCGCTCCACCCGCACATCTTCCAGGGCGATGATGCCCCTCTCCGCCAGGGCCCGCAACGTAGAAGTGCTGGTCTCCGCCAGGGCCAGAAGTTCCGGGGCCAAGAGCCTGCCTCCCCGGGCCTGGAGGACCTCCACGACCCGCCTTTGGACCCAGGCGTTTTTGCGCAGCTGGGGCTCGGGCTCCAGCAAGGTGACCAGCTGGGCGGTTTTCACCCCCACCCTCTCCCGGCCGTAGCGCCGGGCCGGGGGCAGCATGTACTGCAGGGCTTCGGAGAAGAGCCCGGCATAGGTTTCCCCCATCCAGCGGGCCAGCTCCACCAGGGAAGGCAAAATGGCGGGCTCCGGATCCAAAGGCTTGAGGATGCTCCTGAGCCTTTCCTTTTCCACCTCCAGCTCATCGGTGAGCTCCACCACATAGCCCTCCAGCTTGCGGCGGCCGAAGGGGACCAAAACCCGGTGGCCGATTTCGATGGTTGCCCGATAGCGCTCGGGGATAGCGTATTGGAAGATGCGGTTCACCGCCTCGGCCCGCACATCCACGATCACGCCAGCGTAGAGTTTTTCCACATGCTTCACCTCGAAAAAAAGCCCGTGGCATCCACCACAGGCTCGCACAAGTGCCGTTATTTCTGATACTCCCATTTGATCTTGCCTGCTTCCAGTTCCTCGATGGCGATGGTCACCGGTTTGCAGGCCTTGGCTTCCAGGACCGGTTCCGATCCATCAATCAACTGCCTGGCTCTCTGGGAGACGACCATAATAGCCTCATAGCGGTTAGCTTTCTGTGGCTTCAAGATCCGACCCCCCTTTCCAGATCTGCTGCAGATAGTCTAGATCAATGCGGCTCACTCTGCACCATTCGCTGAGTATGATCTGCCGGAGCTGCTCCGCAGCTTTATTTAAATCATCGTTGATGATGAAATAGTCGTAGTCGACGATATGCTTCACTTCTTCCCGTGATTTGGCCAAACGGCGCTTGATCACTTCCTCCGAATCGGAACCGCGCAAGCGCAAGCGCCGGCTCAGTTCCTCCGGGGTGGGCGGCAGCAGGAAAACCAGCACCGCCTCGGGCATCTTCCGCTTGATCTGGGCCGCACCTTGAATATCAATATCCATGATGACTGCATTACCCGCCTCAATCTGCTCGTACACGTATTTCTTCGGTGTCCCGTAGCGGTAGCCCACAAACGTTGCCGATTCTAATAATAGATCAGCTGCGAGCATTTTGTCAAATTCTTCTTCACTCACGAAGAAATAATTCACCGCGTGCACTTCCCCCACCCGAGGCGGCCGGGTGGTCACGCTCACGGAGTACTTTAAGTTGGGAATGGTGGGAAAAACGGCATTCATCACAGAGTTTTTACCGGCACCGCTGGGGCCGGATAACACTATGAGAAAGCCTTTTGTTTTTAGCCCACCATTCCGCAAGTCCTTCTGTGTTCCCTTCAATCCAGCAGCAACTCCCTATTTCTCATTAGCTTCCAGGTTGTCTTTACTTGTGAGACGATGTGCCACGGTCTCGGGTTGCACTGCTGACAAAATGATGTGATCGCTATCTGCGATAATGACTGCTCTGGTGCGCCGGCCGTAGGTCGCGTCAATGAGCATCCCGCGATCCCGGGCCTCCTGCACCAGGCGCTTAATAGGAGCCGACTCGGGACTGACTATGGCCACGATTCGATTAGCTGCGACGATATTGCCAAAACCGATGTTGATCAGTTGGATGCCCATGTTCTAAGCTCCTTATCCCTAACCTAACCTCTTGAGCAGCTGTTCCTTTTGCCGTTTGCCCAAACCCTGGACGCGGCGGTTCTCTTTGATGCCGATCTCCCGCATCAACTTCTCAGAAGTGACCTTGCCCACCTGCGGCAAGGACTGCAGCAGATAGGTGACCCTCATCCTGGCCACCACCTCGTCATCCGTTTTTTCCAAAACCTCCCGGAGCGTGATGGTGCCCTTCTTCAGCTTGTTCCTCAGTTCAGCCCGTTTGCTGCGCATCTCCTGAGCCTTTTTCAGCGCGTTGAGCTTCTCTTCCGGGGTCAAAACCGGCAGCGACATTCTTGCTCACCTCCTTTGCTTGACGGATTCAGCATGTTCAGAACCTGGGCAAGTTGGAGCCAGGTCACTCGATGTTCTGGACTTGTTCGCGCACCTTCTCCAACTCACTTTTTAACTCCACCACCAGGCCGGCAATGTGCGCACTGGAACCCTTGGCGCCGATGGTGTTCACCTCACGGTTCATCTCCTGTATCAAAAAGTCCAGCTTGCGCCCGACCGGCTCGGTTGAGTGCAAGAGGTCTTTTAGCTGCTGAGTGTGGCTGGCCAAACGCACCAGTTCCTCATCGATGCTGCATCGGTCAGCAAAGAGGGCCACTTCGGCCAAAAAGCGTTCCTCGGTGAGGGTTGTCCCCTGCAGAAGTTCCCGCAGGCGCTCCCGGAGGCGCTCCCTGTAATCCACCACAACCTGGGGCGCGATCTCCGCCACCTGGCGCTGCAGCTCGGCGATGCGGGTGATCTTCTCCTCCAGGTCGCGGCACAGGCGGGCACCCTCCGCGGCCCGCATCTGCTCTAGATCAGTTAAAGCCTGCCCGGCCGCCTCCAGGAGCACCCCTTGGAGCTCTTCCCAGTCGCATTCGGGCTCTTCCACCTCTAGGATGCCGGGGAGAGTCAAAACCTGGCTCAAGGTCACTTCCTCGTCGCTGCCCAGAACCTCCTGGATAGCCCCAAGCGCCCGCAGATAGCCCAGGAGCAGCGGGGCGTTTAACTGTACATTTCTCTCTTTTTGCGCAAATTCCTCCACTGTAACCGCGGCTTCCACCCTGCCCCGGGCGATCCGCTCGCCGATGGCCCGGCGCAGCACCTCCTCCAGCTGGCTGTACTGCTTGGGCACGCGCAAAAAGAGGTCCAGATAGCGGTGATTCACGGATCGCAGCTCGACCCGGACCGCATAGCGTTCGCTTGTGGCTTCGCCTTGACCGAAGCCGGTCATGCTCTTGATCACTGGGGTTCCTCCAAACCCTGCTGTATTATAGCCTTTATTCTTGCTCTGGTAAAATAATCCTGCCTGCTAGCTAAACTTTCGCAAAGGAAAAGCGCCTTTTAACTGCACGCTTGATGGTCAGCACCACCGTTTCGGCAAAGAGGGGGAAACAGGCGAAAATGCCCACCAAAAGCCAGTCATCGCCGCTTAAGGGTACGGTGCCGAAGATCCTGGAGAGAAAGGGCGCATGGATCAGAAACACCTGGGCCCCTCCGGAAAGGAGCACCGCCAAGATGAGGTAGGCATTCCCCCAGATGCCCAGCTCAAAAATGGAGTGGCGCTCGTAGCGGCACTGGAAGGCGTAGATCAGCTGGGCAAAGACCAGGGCGCTGAAGGCCAGGGTGCGGCTGCGCTCCAGCTGGCCCGGGTAATACCACAGGCTGAAGAGGAACAAGGCCAGGGCGGCAAAGCTGATGGTGGTTCCCGCAAAGAGGATGCGCCGGAGCAGCCCCCGGGCGAACACCCCTTCGTCCGGCCGCCGGGGCCTTTGGAGCATAATATCCCTCTCCACCGGATCTAGTCCCAAGGCGATGGCCGGCAGGCCATCGGTCACCAGGTTCATCCAGAGGATCTGCAGGGGGATCAGAGGCAGGGGCAGCCCCAGGAGGGTGGCGGCCAGCATGGTCAGAACCTCCCCCACGTTGCAGCCTAAAAGATAGCGGATGAACTTGCGGATGTTGTCGTAGATCCCCCGCCCCTCTCGCACCGCCTTGATGATGGTGCCGAAGTTGTCGTCCAAAAGCACCATGTCCGCGGCCTCCCGGGTCACATCGGTGCCCTGCCGGCCCATGGCCACCCCAATATCCGCCTCCTGCACCGCGGGGGCATCGTTCACCCCATCGCCGGTCATGGCCACAATTTCCCCGTTGGCCTGCAGGGCCCGGACGATGGAAAGCTTGTGGGTGGGGGCCACCCGGGCAAAGACCGCGGTGCGCTTGATCTCCTCCCGCTGCTCCAGGGGCGTTAAGGCCTCCCACTGGGCACCGGTGAGCACTTGATCCGCCTCTGAGGTGAAAAGGCCGATCCGCTCAGCGATGGCCGCGGCGGTCTTCTTGTGATCCCCGGTGACCATGATGGTGCGCACCCCGCCAAGGCGGGCCGCCTGCACCGCCGCGGCCACCTCGGGTCTGGGGGGATCCAGCATGCCCACAAGGCCGGCAAAGATCAGGCCCTGCTCCCACTGCTCCTCCGGGAGGAGCCTTGGGCCCAGGGGGCGGAAGGCCGCGGCCAGAACCCGCAGAGCTTCCGCGGTCATCCCGTCCAGCACCCCCATGATCTCCCGGCGCCTTTCAGGGGTGAGGCGCACCAGCTGGGTGCCGCTGAGGAGGTGGGTGCACCTGGGGAGCACCACATCGGGGGCGCCCTTGACTAAGGAGAGGTAATCGCTGCCCTTCCTGACCACCACCGCCATGCGCTTGCGCTCGGAGCTGAAGGGGATGCCCCCCACTTCCTGGAAGGTGCGGCGCAGCTGCCGCTGGCTGAGGCCCACCCTTTCCGCAAAGCGCACCAGGGCCACTTCGGTGGGATCGCCAAAGACAGTTCCCCCTTCGTAGACCTCCGCCTTGGTGCAGAGGGCCCCCACCACCGCGGCATACCAGAGCTCATCCTGGCTCAGGGGATCCGCTTTCAGCTTGGCCCGACCCTCCACCCCCCGAAAGCCCCGGGCGGTCCAGATTTTCTGCACCTCCATCTGGTTGAGGGTGAGGGTGCCGGTTTTGTCCGAGCAGATCACCGTGGCGCAGCCCAGGGTTTCCACCGCCGGCAGCTGGCGGATGATTGCGTTTTGCCTGCTCATGCGCTGCACCCCCACGGAAAGGGCGATGGTCACCACCGCGGGCAGGCCCTCGGGGATGGCGGCCACCGCCAGGGTGACGGCCACCATGAACATCTTGTAGGCGGGCAGACCCTGCCGCACCCCCGCGGCAAAAACCAGGGCCACAAGGGCGGTACAGGCCAAAACCAGGATTTTCCCCAGCTGCTGCAGGCGCCTCTGCAGCGGGGTTTGGGGCCGGCCCTTTTCCTGGAGCAGGTGGGCGATCTTCCCGATCTCCGTCTGCATCCCGGTCGCGGCCACCACCGCCCGGCCGAAGCCCCGGGCCACCAGCGTGCTCTTGTAAACCGCATTGCGCCGGTCCCCCAGGGGAGTTTGGGCCGTGCCGACAAATCTTTCGTCCTTGGCCACCGGGACCGATTCCCCGGTCAAGTTGGACTCATCAACGCTTAAGAGCTGGCACTCCAAAAGGCGGGCATCCGCGGGCACCCGATCCCCCGGTTCTAAGAGGATGATATCCCCCGGAACGAGCTCAGATGCATCCAGGAGAGATTTCTTCCCATCCCGGATCACCCGGCACTGCTCCGCGGCCAGCCTGCCCAGCATCTCCAGGGACCGTTCCGCCCGGTACTCCTGGACAAAGCCTAAAACCGCGTTGAGGAAGAGGATGGCAAAGATGGCCGCGGCATCCAAATACTCCCCCAAAAGCACGGAGATGACCACCGTGCCCAAAAGCACCAGTACCATGAAGTCCTGGAACTGATGAAGAAAAAGCCGCCAGGGGGCAGTTGGCGGTTTGGTCACAAGTTCATTGGGGCCCCAGCGTCCCAGGCGCGCCTTGGCTTCCTGGGAGGAGAGCCCCGTTTGAGGATTGACGTTGAGATCCCTCAGCAGCTGCGCGGTGGAAATGGCATGCCAGCTTTCAGCCACAAGCCTCACTTCTTTCCCAGAATAATCTCGCGCATTCTTATTCCGGGAAGGGGGAAAATAGTACGCCCCTTACTCTCTTCAGTTGCCCCTACGCAGCTCTTCCAGGCGGGAAGAGACGTGGGCCGCTTGCTCGGCGCGCCCTGCGGCTTCGTAAGCCAAGGCCAGCTGTTCCAAAATGCTGATGGAGCGGGGAGCCAAAAGCTGGGCCAGCTCCAGGGTTTCAATGGCCCCTTCGTATTCACCTAAGTAATACAGGGCCCTGCCTAGACCTAAGCGGGCATCCACAAAGCTGTCCGCGGCGGCCACGGCCAGCTCAAACTCGGCCTTGGCCGCGGGATACTCGCCCCGCTCCAGGGCCACACTGCCCAGCCCGTAGTGGGCCCGGGCCCAGGTTTCCCCTTCCGGGCTGGCCTGGATAGCCAGGCGGAAGCTCTCCTCAGCCTGGTCCAGCAGGCCCATTTCCGCGTAGAGCTCGCCGATGAGGGCGTGCACCCAGGGATCCTCCGGCTGGTCGTAGGCGAAGTCGAGGTAATAACCTAGGGCGGTGCCGGGGCGCTGCAGCGAGCTGTAGATCAGGCCCAGCATGAGCAGGGCTTCTCCCCTCTGGGAGGGATCCTGGACCGCCTTGGTGAACTCGTCACTGGCCAAGGCCAAAAGGTTCACATCCCGGCGCAGCAGGGTTTCCTCCAGCCTTACCGCGTGGTAAAAGAGAAACTGGAAGCCGTTTTGCAAAAAGTCGGCGGCTGGGGCCACCTGGGCCAAAACCACGCCGGAGGCCAGGGCCAGTACCGTTAAGACCAAAAATGTGCGCTTTCTCATGTTCAACAACTCCTTACCCGCTCCTTACTTCTCCATGCACAGCAAATCACCTGCTGAGTTGTGGGCGCAACCGCCAGGTGGTATAATAGGCTGGCGAGGTGGTTCTATGCCCTTGGACGGCCTGACAATCAAGGTTTTAATAGATGAGCTGCGGCCGCGGCTTGTCAATTCCCGCGTGCTTAAAATTTACCAGCCGGAGGCTGCCGCCCTCACCCTGCAGCTTAGGCAGCCGGGCCGGACCGAGACCCTCTACCTTTCCGCGGATCCAGTCTATCCCCGCCTGCACACCTTGGAGGAGCAGCTGGAAAACCCGGCCCAGCCCCCCAGCTTCTGCATGCTGCTCCGCAAGTACCTGGAGACCAGCCGTCTTATGGCCATTGAACAGCGGGGCTGGGACCGCATCGTGCAGCTGCGCTTTGAAGCCCTGGATGAGGCGGGAAGGCCCACCGAGCGCAGTTTGATCCTGGAGATCATGAGCAGGCAGAGCAACCTCTACCTGGTGGATGCGGAGGGCACCATCATCGACGCCCTAAAGCGCTCTCCGGAAAGGAACGTGATGCCTGGGCAGGCTTACCAGCCCCCCTCGGATCAAGGTAAACTGGATCCGGCAGCCCTTGCTCCCCAGGAGTTTATAGATGAAATCCGCCTCCTACCGGTGCAGACCCCCATCGCCAAGTGGCTTGCCGCCACCTTCCAGGGCTTCAGCAAGGCCGCGGCCCAGGAGGTGCTCCGCCGGGCGGGCCTGAGCCCCACCGCCCTCCGGGCGGAATTGGAGGAAGCCCAGTGGCGGAAGGTGCGGAAGGCTTTTGCCGATCTCCTCAGGGAGATCGCCTCCGGCGGCAGCCCCCGCTTCTATCCCGAGCTCGATGATTTTGCCGCCTACACCCTCAGCGGGGAAAGGGGCGTGCCCTTCCCCTCCGCGGACCGTTTAGTTGCCGAGGTGCTTTCCCGCAGGCAGCGGCTCTCCTCCCTCAGCGAGGCCAAGGGCGCCCTGCGGCGGCGCCTGGCCCGGCAGATCAAGCGCCTGGATAATAAAGAAGCCATCCACCAGCTGGCCCTGCAGGAGGCGGAGCGGGCGGATTTGCTCCGCCATCAAGGGGAGCTCCTCACCGCCTATTTCCACCTCATCCGCCCGGGGGCCAAGGCTTTGGAAGTACCCGATTACACCCAAGATGGCCGCCTGATCACCATCGAACTGGATCCCCGCCTTTCCCCCAGCGCCAACATCCAGCGCATCTTCAAGCGCTACCACAAGGCCAAGGCCAGCGGAGTGCACAGCACGGAGCAGCTGGCCGCCATCCGGGCGGAAAGGGAGTATCTGGAAACGATCCTGCTCCAGATCGAGCTGGCGGATACGCCGGCCCTGCTCAGGGAGATCGCCGGGGAACTGGCCAGGGCAGGCTATCTACCCCAGACTTCAGGAAGGAGCAGAAATCGCTCCGCGGGTTCACCGGGGCCCGACCGCTACCTCTCCCCGGAGGGCCTCACCATATTGGTGGGCCGCAACAACAGGCAAAACGACGAGCTCACCTTCCGCTTAACCGGCCCCAACCACCTCTGGCTCCATGCCCGGGGCACCCCCGGCAGCCACGTGGCCATCCTCGGGGAAGGGGAGATCCCGGAAGGCACCCTGCTTTTGGCAGCCCAGCTCGCCGCCTATTTTTCCGCGCAGCGGACCTCCCCCAAGGCTGAAGTGAACTACACCCTGCGCAAGTATGTGCGCAAACCCAAAGGGGCCAAACCGGGCTTTGTCCACTACGAGCGGGCCAAGACCATCATCGTGGATCCCACGGCCTTTACTCCCCCACTTAAACAGTGAGGACAAGAAGCAGGCGAGTTCACTGAGCGTCATCTACGCCTGCCCCTTGTCGCTCTTTACAAATGCAGGTCCCTGGGGGGACCTTTTTTGTTTAACGCATTTTATTCGACTTCGAGGCGTAGATTCCTCTTTTACTAACGGTATTTTTCGCGTTTTTACAAGGTTCATACAACCCCTGGTACCAAGGGGGTTAAGTATAAGCATCTCCTTGAGGGTCATAATAATAGATAAACCAAAGGTAAAGGAGGACTGACCATGACCGCCGAGGAGAAGCAGGGGGCGCTGGCCACCCGGGGGGCGGTACGTCTGTGGACCGAGGAGGAAAAGGATCTGGTCTGGGCGGAAACCCTGAAGGCCAAGGAGGAGAATTTGCCCCTAACCGAGGCCTTCCGGCGCTGCGCAAAGCTGCTGCCCCACCGCTCGGAAGCCGCCATCGGCATGCTTTATTACAACGTCCTGCGCAAAGAGCGTAAAGAACCTTCCCCCAAGCCGAAAACCCCGCCCAAGGCCGCCGACTTTACAGTAGACCCCAAGCTGGTGGAAGCCTTTCAAGGCCTGCCCGAGTTCATGCAGCAGCTGAACAAAAGGATCTCCTCCCTGGAGGAGCGCCTGGAAAACCCCGATCCCGAGTCCATCCTAAGGGCCCTGGCGGGGCTTGCGGGCAGCCTCAGTACAAAGGCCGAACAAGAGGCCCGCCTGCAAGAGCTGGAAGAGGAAAATGCCAGGCTCAAGGAGATCAACGCCGAACTGCAGGAGAGCCTGGCCAAGCTCAAGGCGGCCTACGAGGATGCCCTGGGCATCTATGATCTGTTCACCAACATGGCTTCCATCTCCCAGATCATGAGCTTGGGCGACTTTAAACAGCAGATGAAGACCACTTTAGACAAGTGGGGTAACGTGCTCAATATCACCTTTGCCCGCAGCGTCTAAAGGAATCCCGCAGCCCCTGGCCAATTAGTTACAAAAAACGGAGTAAAGGCTATGCAGGGGAAAATCATCATCAAGCAAGCAGAAGTAAAGCCCAGCGAAGCAGGGCTGGAGCTGGGGGTCTTTGCCCGGGAGGTGCTGGGCCTCTCCAGCCGCAGGCTGCAAAAGGCGGTGCGCACCCAGGGCCTGATGCGCAACGGGCGACCCGCCCACAGCAAAAGCAAACTCCGGGCCGGAGATGTGGTGCAGGTGGCCCTGCCCGCCCAGGAACAGGTGAAAATCCCGGTGGCCAAGGCGGGGGGCCTGCGAATTTTGTATGAAGACGAGTGGCTTTTGGCAGCGGATAAACCGGCTGGCCTACCCACCTATTCTGTAAAAGACCAAGGGGGCCTGGCCAACCAGGTCGCCGGGTATTTCCTCTCCCGGGGGCTGAAGCTCACCCCCCGGCCGGTGCACCGCCTGGATACCCCCGCTTCCGGTGTGGTCCTCTTCGCCAAGGAGGCGGAGGTGCAGGCGGAAATAAGCGCGCTCTGGGCCCAAGGCCAGGTGCGCCGGATTTACTACGCCATCTGCCTGGGAAAGTGGGAGAGGCCGGGCACCATAGAGCTTCCGATCCAGGGCCGGCGGGCTGTAACCAAACTTGAGCCCCTGAAGGTCCATCCCCACTGCACAGAGCTTTTGGTGGAGCTGGTAACGGGGCGCACCCACCAGATCAGAAGGCACCTCGCGGCCCTGGGCCATCCCCTTTGGGGCGATGTGCGCTACGGTGGGCCAAGGGGTCCGCGCCTGGCCCTCCATGCCCTGGAGGTGAGCTTTCCCCATCCCCGCAAAAAAGGAGAGCAGCTGAAAATCTGCTCTCCCCTGCCCGCGGATGAACTCCATCCCTAGCTGCTTACCTGCCGCGCCCCTTCCGGGGCGCTGAAATCCTCCTTGTACTGCAGCAAGAAGAGGTTGTAGTACAAACCCTTCTGGGCCAGAAGCTCCTGATGGGTGCCCATCTCCCGGATCTTGCCCTTATGCAGCACGATGATCTGATCCGCATCCTGGATGGTGGAAAGGCGGTGGGCCACCACCAGGCTCGTCCTGCCCTTGAGCAGCTTCGGCAGGGCATCTTGGATCAGCTGCTCCGTTTCTGTGTCGATGTTGGCCGTGGCCTCATCCAGGATCAAGATGGCGGGGTCATAGGCCAAGGTCCGGGCAAAGGCAATCAGCTGCCGCTGGCCCGCGGAGAGGGTGGAACCCCGCTCTGTCACCGGCTCATCGTACTTTCTCGGCAGCTTTTCAATGAAGTGGTGGGCGTTGACGTAGCGGGCCACCTCTTCGATCTGCTCCCTGGTGATCTCGGGATTCCACAGCCTGATGTTTTCCGCGATGGTGCCGGAAAAGAGGAACACATCCTGCATCACCAACCCGATACTCCGGCGCAGCTCTTCCTTGCGCAAGGTGCGGATATCCTTACCATCGATGAGGATCTGCCCCTTTTGGATGTCGTAAAAGCGGGTGAGCAGGTTCATGATGGTGGTTTTGCCCGCACCGGTGGCCCCCACAAAGGCCACCGTCTGCCCCGGTTCCACGGTGAAGGAGACATCCCTTAACACCCACTCTTCCCCCACATAGGCGAACCAGACGTTCTTAAATTCGATGCGCCCCATCACTTCTCCCAGGGGCACGGGGTTTTCCGGCTCTTTGATCGCGGGCTCTTCATCTTTGATCAGGAAGATGCGCTCCGCGGAGGCCATGGAGGCCTGCATGATGTTGAACTTCTCCGTCAGGTCATTGATGGGCCTAAACATCATCTCCATGTAACTTACAAAAGCGTAAACCACGCCAAACTCGATGCTGCGGCTGAGCAGCAGCGAGCCCCCCACCCAAAAGAGGAGCACCTTGGCTAAAAGATCCATCATGTTGATGGCCGGCCTAAACACGGCATAGACCATGAGCTCCCGCATGCTGGCCCGGTAGTGATCCCGGTTGATCTCTTCGAACTCCTTAAACTTGCGCCGTTCCTGGCGGAAGATCTGCACCACCCGCATGCCGGAGATGGTCTCCGCGAAGTTGGCGTTGATCCGGGCCAAGCGCACCCTGGTCTCCCGGTAGGCGGCCCGGGCCTTGGTGCGGAAAATGGCCGTCATGACCACAATCACCGGCAGCACGCTTAAGGAAGTGAAGGCCAGCCGGGTATCCAACCTAAACATGACGATGATGATGCCTAAAACCATAAAGACATCCTTAAACAGGTTGACCAAAACCCCTGTGTACATCTCGTTGAGGTTTTCGATGTCGTTGGTTACCCTGGTGACCAGCCGCCCCACGGGCTGGCCGTCGAAGAAGCGCAGGGCCAGGCGCTGGATGTGGCTGAAAAGATCCTGGCGGATATCAAAAATGATCCGCTGCCCGGTGTACTGCAAAAGGTAAACCTGCCCGTAGTTGAGCACAAAACCCACGGTCAAAAGCACTAAGAGAAAGAGCCCCAGCCGCAGGATGGCACTGACCTCATAGCGGCGCAGCTCCCTGAGCTCCTCCGGGCTCAGTTCCAAAACGAAGTCGCCGTCAGCGCTTTGGAGAAAGTGCTTCCCCTCTGCTTTCACCAGCTCCAGCCTGGGCCCCCCCGGGAGATCCTCCAGGCGGTCTTCCCGCAGCAGTCCATAGCCCTGGATGGTGACCAGGGCTGGATGTTCGGTGCTGCCTTCCATCACCACATAGGCCCGGTTGGCGGCTAGAATGTGGTCGTCGATGGCCACCTTGATCACGTAAGGAGTGGCCAGGTCGATTGCGGCCACCACCAAAAGGAGGAAAATGCAGCAGAGGATCCAGACCCAATAGGGTTTGGCGTACTTCAGCAGCCGGCGCATTAGGGCACTGTCATAGGCTTTACCAAGTGTTTGTTCTTCCTGCATGTACTGCAACTTCTTCACCTGCCTTCAGCACTCAGCTCACGCTTTCGATCTGTTCTTCCAGGAGCTGCTTGTGGTAAAGCTCTTGGTACAAACCGGGCTGGGCCACCAGCTCCTCATGGGTACCCCGCTGGGTGACCATACCCTCTTCCAGCACCAGGATCTGGTGGGCGTTTTTGATGGTGGAAATGCGGTGGGAAACGATGAGCACCGTCTTCCCCGGGAACACCCGGCGCAGATTCTGGAGGATGGCCTCCTCCGTTTCCGTGTCCACCGCGGAGAAGCTGTCATCCAAGAGCAGAATCTGGGGCTCTTTGATCAAGGCCCTGGCCAGGGCAATGCGCTGCTTCTGGCCGCCGGAAAGGGTTACCCCCCGCTCGCCCACGATGGTGTCGAACTGATCGGGGAATTCCACGATGTTGTGGTAGACTTCCGCGAGCTTGGCGTACTCCATCACCCGCTCCAGGCTGCTTCCGGTGGCGGCGAAGTCGATATTCTCCCGCACCGTGGTGGAGAAGAGGAAGCTGTCCTGGGGCACGTAGCCGATGTTGGTGCGCAAAACCTCCAGGGAAATGTCGTGGATGTCCACCCCATCGAAGAAGATCATCCCCCGCTCCGCATCATAGAGGCGCAAAAGCAGATTGAGCAGGGTAGTTTTGCCGGAGCCGGTGCGGCCTAGAATTCCCACCACCTGCCCTGGAAGGATCTCGGCACTGATCCCCTTCAGCACAGGTTCGGTGGAGCTGGGATAGGCGAAGGTGAGGCTGCGCAGTTCAATCCGGCCCTGGAGTTTGTCCAGGGCGCTTTCCGGGGGATCAACGATCTCGGAGCGCTGGGTGAAGATGGCATCGAGCCTGTCCATGGAAGCTTTACCCCGCTGGATCATGTTGATCACCCAGCTGATGGCCATCACCGGCCAGATCAGCATGCCCAGGTAGCTGTAAAAGGCCACAAAGTCCCCTAAGGTGATGGCTCCATTGAGCACCAAGGAGCCCCCGTAGCCTAAGATAATCACCATGGCCAGGGAAGCGCAGTAGCCGATGAGGGGATGGAACAGGGCGTGCACCCGCACCAAAGCCATGTTCCGCTCCACGTTGAGTTCGTTCACTTCCCTAAAGCGCTCCTCTTCCCTTTTTTCCCGGGCAAAACCCTTGATCACCCTAATCCCGGAGAAATTCTCCTGGGCCCTGTCGGTGAGCAGGCCAAAGGCCTCCTGCACCCGGCGGAAGCGCCGGTGGATCAAGCGGCCGAAGCCCACCCCCACCCCCACCATAAAGGGCAGGGGCAAAAGCGCGACCAACGTGAGCTTCAGGCTGATGGTGCGGGCCATCATGTAGATGGTCGCGGTGGTGAGGAAAACTGCATCAACCGCGCTTACTATCCCCGGTCCGAAGGCCATGCGGATGGCGTGGATGTCGTTGGTGGCATGGGCCATGAGGTCACCTGTCTTGTTGCGGTTGAAAAACTCCGTGGAAAGGCTCTGGAGATGCTCAAAGAACATGTTGCGCAGGGTGTATTCCATCTTCCGGGCGGCACCCATGATGTTGATCCGCCACAGGTAGCGAAACACGGCAATAACCACCGCCAGGCCAACTAAGAACAGGCAGAACCGGCCCAGCTCCGCCCGGGTGAAGGTGCCTTCGGCGATCATGTCGGTGAGCTGGCCGGTCATCTTGGGCATCACCAGCTGCGCGGAGTTGACCACAATCAGGGCTAGAATGCCCACAATGTAATAGCGCCTGTGGGCGCGGAAAAATTCCTTGAGTCGAATGAAGCTGAGAATAGTACTCCCTCCTTGCCCTGGGTTGAAAAAACTTTAACTTAGCCGCACCGGCTGGCCCCGGCGGGCCGACTCGTAGGCGGCCAGGGTTACCTCCAAGGCTTTGAGACCATCCCAACCTGTGATGCTGGGCTCCCGGTCTTCCGCCACTGCCGCCACGAAATCCTTGATTAAACCGTAATCCATATCCCCGCCGTAGAACTCCTGGAGGATCTGGCCCTGTCCATCATCGTAAACCAGGAAGTTCTCGGCGAAGGCATCCAGGTAGATCACCCCTTCGGTGCCCACAAACTCCAAAGTAACATCGCCCCAGGTGGGAAAGGACTTGGGCCTGGACCAGCTGGGGTCTTGGGTCATGATGATACCCCCCTCCAGCTCCAGGGAGAGCATGCCGCAGTCATCCAGGGGTATCCCCCAGATCCTGCTATCCACCTCCGCGTAGACGGAGATGAACTCCCGGCCCAAGAGCCAGCGCACCGCATCCACCACGTGGACGGTGTGGTCCATCACCGCACCGCCACCGGCCAGTTCCCGGTCGATGAACCAGCCCCCGGGCATCTTCCCCCGGTTGGTGCCCCGGATGGCCACAACCTCCCCGATCCTCCCCTGATCTAAGAGATCTTTCACCGCCCGGACCGGCTCGGCAAAGCGGACGGGGAAGGCGATCTGCAGCTTCACGCCGGCCTTGGCGCAGGCGTCGATCATGGCCTTGGCATCTTCTAGATTGGTGGCGATGGGCTTTTCACAAAGCACATGGCAGCCGTGGGCCGCGGCCAGCTCGGTGTACTCCCGGTGGCGGCTGTTCTCCGAGCAGATGATCACCGCATCCACCTGGTCCAAGAGGGCTTCCGCCTCCGGGAAGAACTGGGAGCTAAACCGCTTGGCACCCTCCGCTCCCCGCTTTTGGTCGGGGTCGAAGATACCCACAAGCTGCGCACCGGGGATCTTCTGCAGGGCCGCCCCGTAGCTGAAGGCGTGCATGTGGGCGAGGCTGACTATACCGATCTTAACCATCACCTTCACCTCCTAAAGCTCCACGACCCGGCCGGTTTGGGCAGATTCCAGCGCGGCCAGGGTCACTTTCAGGGACTGGAAGGCATCCTCCACGGTAACCAACGGAGGCCTATCGCCTCTGATGGCCTCGATCATGTCTTGGAGTTCTAGGTAATACGGATGGAGGGTGCCCAGGGGAAGCTCAGCACCGCCCGCCAGCGCGATGGGCTGGGCCCGGCGGCTGTCGTAGTCCACAAGGCCCTTCTCTCCGGCGATCTCCACCGCGGTGTGGAACTCACCGGGGGAGCTGGACCAGCCCGCTTCCACATGGGCGATCACACCGCTCTTAAAGCGAAGCACGATGAAGGCCCACTCCAGCTGGGCGGATGTGCGGCCCCGGGTGCTTTGGGCGTAGACCCGCTGCACATCCCCGAAGAGCCAGCGCAGGTAGTCGATGTCATGCACCGCCAGATCGAGGATCACTCCCCCGCTTAAGTCGAAGTCGGCAAACCAATCGTGCCAGCCCCGGGGAAACTGGCTGCCCCCCCGGGAGGTGCGGGCCACCGCGACCTTACCCAGCCTGCCCTGAACTACGCTCTCCCTGATGCGCACATAGGCCGGGGTAAAGCGCAAAACATGGGCTATGCCGATCTTCTGCCCATACCCGGCGCTGAGCTCCACCAGGCGCTCCCCTTCTTCCAAGGTGCGGGCCAGGGGTTTTTCGCAGAAGATGTGCTTGCCAGCCTTAAGGGCCTCCTGGAAAATGCTGGCGTGGAGATAGGTGGGGGTGCAGATGTCCACCAGATCCACATCTACCGCCTGCAGCAGCTCTTCGATACTACCCACAGTATCTACGCCGTAATCCCGCTGGGCCTGGGCCTGCCGCTCGGGATCGGGATCCGCCACCACCACCAGCTCCGCGCCGGGGATGCTCTGCAGGGCCTGGCTGTGCACCTGACCCATGGTGCCGTAACCTACCACTCCCACTCGGACCAAGCTGATCACCTCGCTTAGCGTATCTCCTTTTCGTATTCTGGAAGCTTGCCCGAAACCCTCCATAAATGCGCCGGCGGGCGCGAAAAAAGGGCCCCAGAAACAGGCCCTTTCCCTCCAGCAGGCCCCCTACTGCCTCCCCTTGGTCACCCTTTCCTCCAGGAAGGAGACGGCGTAGTAAAGCACAACGGAAACAGCCAAAAGCAGAAGCACACTGGCCATGACCAAAGACATGTTGAACACCTGGCCGCCGTAGACGATTAAGTAGCCCAGACCGGCTTTGGAGGCCAAAAACTCACCTACAATGGTCCCCACCAGGGATAGGCCCACATTCACCTTCAAAGCGGCAATCATGGTGGGGATGCTCGCGGGGATGATCACCTTCCAGAGGACCTGCCCCTTGCTGGCTCCAAAGGTTCGCACGAGCTTCACCTTGTTGGGGTCCACTTCCTTGAAACCGGTGTGCATCATCATAATGGTGACGATGATGGAAACGGCGATGGCCATGGCCAC
>NZ_JBHGXH010000280.1:0-1227 GCF_041936445.1 Candidatus Darwinibacter acetoxidans
AAGTTAACTAACTAGAGGCGGTAGGCGACATGGAAGGCTTCGTGGATCGCTTCCGCGGCCTTGCGGGGGCGGTCGCAGTCGCCGACAGCGTATACTTCGTTCATCAAGGGTTTGAGGATCCCTTCGAGCGGGTTGTACGGTTGGGCGCCGGCGGCGATAATGATTGTGTCAAGATCCTCGATGGCCGACTCCTGCCCGTTGCTACGGAGGGTAATAGAGTGTTCGCCAATGGAGAGAACCTCTGTAAATGTCCGGATCTCGACAGCGGGCTTTTCGTGCAGCCGCTTCAACAGTTCGCCGCGCAGGGAGGGGCTCTGGTCGGGGGCCAGTTCGCCTAGCATCTCCAGGATGATCACGCGGCGGTCCTCTTGAGCAAGATAGGCCGCGGTCTCGCAGCCGACCAGCCCGCCGCCGATTATAGCCACATGCCTGCCGGGACGAACTTTCTCCTCCAGCACATCCCAGGCCGTGATGGCGTGCCGGGGATCGATGCCGGGCAGTGCGGGAATCAACGGCACCGCTCCCGTGGCCAGGATCACGGCATCCGGTTTTTCCCGCATGACCCTGTCTTCAGTAGCAACGCTGTTCAGGCGGATATCCACATCCAGCGTCTCGACGCGGTAGATGAGGTAGCGCAGGATCTCACCAAAGCGCTCCTTGTGAGGCGGCTTCCGGGCGAGGCGTCCCTGCCCGCCCAGCTCGGAGGAGCGCTCGAAAAGAACCACCTGGTGCCCCCTCTCGCGGGCAACGCGGGCCGCCTCCAGCCCTCCCGGGCCGCCGCCGACAACGACAATTTTTTTACTGCGGCGGGCCTTGACAAAGGGGAACTCATGTTCTTTGCCGGCCCGGGCATTGTAGATACAGCCGACCGGTTGATCTTTTGTCAGCAGCGGGTCGACGCAAAGCTGGTTGCATTCGATGCATTTGCGGATGTTTTTAATCTGGCCCAGTTCAACTTTCCTGGCAAAATGTGAATCGGTGATCAGCCCCCGGCCGAGGGAGACAAAATCGGCTTTCCCGCCGGCGATGAGCCGCTCTCCGATCTCGGGATCATGGATCTTGCCTACCGCAATTACCGGGATAGTAACACGGGCCCTGATACCGGCGGCGTAATGTGCCAGCGGCGGTTCCGGCTCATACATGGTGGCGATAATTGGCAGCGGCGACCCGTAGACGCCCCCGGAAACATGGAGCGCGTCGACGCCGGCCTTTTCCAGGAGCCCGGCA
>NZ_JBHGXH010000281.1:0-10401 GCF_041936445.1 Candidatus Darwinibacter acetoxidans
AAAAGGGCCAGGGAGCTTCCCGCCAGCCGGCGCACTACCCAAAACAGCAGTGCAGTCAAGAGGAACCAGAGCACTGCTGCTAGATAGTTCCCAGAAACAAACAGGGCGTAGGCGCCCACGGCAAAGGCAGCCACCACCAAAAGTGCAGTGAGTGCCGGGGCAAAAAGCAGCAACTGCTGCACGGAGATGGCCAGGCGCAGGGTGAGTTTGTAGTTTTCTTTGAAGTATTGCTCTCTACTCATGTTGCACACACCCTCAGCGGTTTGCGATCATTTCTGCATAGAAAAGGGAAATCCTGCCTAAACATGGAAACCTTGGTTTGGCGTCAATACGCAAGCACCTCCGCATCCCCGCGGAGGTATCTTCCCACGCAAGACCTACAGCTCACCCCGGTTTGCCTGAGCGATGAAGTCCTCTAAGGTCAGAATAGACACATAGTGTTCATATGCTAGATACTTCTTCATTCCCCCGCCTACGTACCAATCCCGCAGAGTCCAGCCGGAACCACCAAGCACTATGTATGCTCGAGCATATTTGCCGTACGATTCTGCCACGGCTTTCATGAGGCAGATCACCTCGTAGGGCACCTTCTGCTCTGCCGTTCCGGAAACCTGCTGCCACTTAAGGGATAGGAGAACCGCCCTTTGGCCTTTCTTGGCCACCACATCCACGATGTGTCTGCTTCCATTGGGCCTTTCACCTATTGATACCTGCTTCGCGTAACTGTAACCACCAAGGTCTAGAGAGGGCAGAATCATGGCTTCGAGCATCCGCCCAGTCGTCGTGCCCCTCACTGCATCCTCTCCCTACTAGATGTTACGCGTAGCCAAAACCTCTAGTGCGGGAGTCCTATCGCCATCGCACGATATCATCCTTGGACCCTTTAAGAAGTGGAGATCAAACCCTAGTCTGCGATAGAGCTCCACAATCCTTTCGGTTGCTTGATTGGACAGCACAACCGGCCCCTTGTGTTGGGCCAGCCATTCCGCTAATCTCACTTGATCTTCCCACCGAAAATCATCTTTGGCATACTTGGTAAACTCAACATCGTACGGCGGGTCAGCATAGACGAAGTCATCATCTGACAGGTTCAGAGCCTCGAAATCCATGCAGGTGAACTCCCATTGGCTGAAGGCCCCCTCATACTCCGCAAAGTCCCGCGCATAGTTGATGGTCTTGTAGCGGCCGAAAGGAACGTTAAACTGACCGCTCTTGTTGAAGCGGCACAAACCATTATAGCCAGTTCTGTTCAGATAATAGAACAGCTGTGCAGCCTCGGTGGTATCCTGTCCACCGTTCTTAATCAGGGCGTTGAACCTCGCGCGATGGCTGTAATACAGCTCCCTATCATTCTCCATCGGGATCGTCACTACGAGGCCCTGCTTCACCTGGTTGTAAAAGTTGATCAAGTGGGGATTAATGTCATTGGCCCAAGCCCTACTCGGAGCCAGCGCCAGCGTTATGGCGAGTCCACCACAGAAAGGTTCAACCAAGCGGCGATCTTGGAAACGCATCCAGATCGGTCGGATATGTGGAACCAACCACCGCTTCCCACCTGCCCATTTCAAAATGGGTTTCAACCCTCTTTGCCACTCAAGGTCGATCTTACATTGAACAGCCATGGCAACGACTCCTTTGCTTTCCCTTATTCTTCACTTCGTCCTATATTTCCTTTATGAAAAACCGTGGCAACAGCCCGGTCAGCAGCCCCAACAAAAAGCCTCCGCGAGGTTGCGGAGGTCTTCGCTTTTCTTGCAGATGCCAGTACCTTTCCCGCCTTAGAGGCGAGCGAGTTCTTCCGCTATTTCCCCCACCGTCTTGCCGCTTGTGTTGATCTTGATCGTGTTTAGCTGATCGTAAAGCGGCATTCTGGCGAGACTTCTCTCCAGAACATCCGGCTCTCTTCTGCCGGCGGCAATACCTCTGCTCAGGCGTTCCCTGAGTTCGTCTGCGGCGCAGAGCAAAGAAATCGCCTTGATTTCGCAGTTGGTCGTTTCAAGGTTGCTTAGGATTCCATCGATGATGGACTGTTCGTGCATCACCCAGCAGAAGATGATGTGCTCGTAGGCGGAGCAGCGGATGAACTGGTTCAGCAAAAAGCAGATATTTTCCAGCACCATTTTTTGGGTCTCTGCGGTGACCTGAAAGGGGTTGGCGTCCCAACACCAGTCACCATCAAGAAAAACGCTTCTGGAGAGTTTGCGCTTAAGTTCTTGGCCCACCGCCGTTTTGCCCACACCCATGGGGCCGCCGATCAAGTACAGTTTCTTCATCTAGTAACACCCGCTCTTCTGCTACAGATCCCCAACCAGCTCTAAAAGCTCGCCGTGGATTAAGCCGTTGGTGGCCAGAACCTCCCGGGCGAAGGGATCGAACTTTTGACCGCCGATCAAGGAAAGCCTTCCCCCTGCTTCCAGGACCATGAGCGCCCCTGCGGCGATATCCCACACGTTGATGCCCCTTTCCCAATAGCCATCCAGCCGGCCGCAGGCCACGTTGCAGAGGTCTAAAGCAGCTGAACCGAGGCGCAGCACCCCCTGGGAAGCTTTGGTGGCCCTGGCAAACTGGGCCATGTTATCATCGGGCCGGGTAGCCACATCGTAGGCGAACCCTGTCACCAGGAGGCTCTCCTGGACCCGTTTTGTCTGGGAAACCCGGACCTTCGTTCCGTTGCGGTAGGCGCCTTGACCCCGCACGGCACTGAACAGCTCACCGGAGAGGGGATTGTGCACAACGCCTAAAGCCAGCTCGCCATCGCGAATTAGGGCAATGGATACGGAAAAATAGGGATAGCCGTGGGCGTAGTTGGTGGTGCCGTCCAGGGGATCAACCACCCACAGGCTCCTCCTCTGGGCAGAGCTCGTCAGGCCCTGCTCCTCCGAGAGGATGGCGGTATCTGGGAAGTGTTCCTGCAGCTTCCGTACGATGAATTCATCAGATAAACGATCGGCATCGGTGATCAGATCCACCGCTCCCTTTTTCTCGATGGAGAACCCTTCCTCCAGTTTCGCCAGGAGGATCTTCCCCGCGCCAACCGCGATCGCTTCCACTTTGGCAATATCCAACTTAACTGCCTCCTCACGTTCGTCTTTGTGCCGATAGATCTTCTTCGACAAAGCCCTTGATCTCCTGCTTCGACATCTCCACCATCCCCGCCTGCAGCTCACTTCCTTCTAGGAGGCGGATGTCTGTTAAAAGAAAACCTCCGCCGAGAAGCGAAGGTTTGGCCTGAGGCTTTCCTTATTCTCTCTCCCGTTTTCCCCGCCAGAGGGATTTCACCACTTCATCCAGCAGCCCCAGATCCCAAAGCAGCATGCTGGCATTGTACTTGTTCCGGATATCCTTGGAAACCAAAAACGCCCGGCGGGCCTGCCTGTAATCCAGGCCGATCTCCCGGGGTGAAACCGGGGCGCCGATGGTCTCGAGATAACCTCGGAGCACATCCACGGTGGGCAGCTCCTGGGCGATGATGCTTCGGATCTGGTCCCAGTGGGCGGTAATTCTCTTCAGCCGCCTTTTGTGCCCTTCCCTGCTGTATTTTTGCTCCTTCTCCTCCAGCTCCACCAAGCGCTCACCGCTTTTTCCTAAAAAGCAGCGGACAAAGGCGTGCCAGACCTCCAGGTCGAAGCCCTCCACATAATTCAGGGCCCGCTCCTCATCTGGGGTTAGCCCCTTGATGATCTCGTAAATCTCCGCGGCCAACACCGTGCCGATGCCGCACTGGAGGCCGTGGAAGTCCTGGGGAGTGCCGAATTCCAGATGGCGCATCTCCCAGACGTGGGAAAAATAGTGTTCGACACCGGAGGCGGGCCGGGTGACCCCGGCAAAGCTCATGGCCAGGCCCGAAAGGAGCAGGCTCTCCAAAAGGATCTTGACCGCTTCCCTATCTCCTTTGGCCAGCTGCTCCACCTGGGAAACGCTGCTGCGCACCGCTAGGCGCACTAATTCCGCGATCTCCGGGCAGTAGTATTCCCCTGTCACCAGATGGGAGATCCTCCACTCCAAAATGCTGACATACTTGGCCAGAATATCTCCAAAACCCGCCTGCAAAAGCCGCTTAGGTGCCTGTGCTAAAACGTCCAGATCGGCGATGAGGGCATGCGGCGTCACACTGGGCACCGATTCTTTGATACCCCGCATCACCATGGAGGAAGTGCTGGAGATAAAGCCGTCCATGGAAGGGGCGGTGGCCGCGCAGATGTAGCCTACGCCCAGCACCTTAGCGGCCAGCTTGCCGATGTCATTGATGGTGCCGCTCCCCACCCCCAGGATCAGATCGCTTTCGGGGGTGAAGTGCTCCAGAACCTGCGCCAGAGCGCCGTCGGTGGCCTGGACGTGCTCCTCTTGGAAGATGAAGGAGCTGTGGGGGACCCCAGCCGCCTCCAAGAGCACCGCCACCCGCCTAGCCGCCGCGGAATAGGTGTTGGGGTCCGCGAGGAGAAAGACCCTGCTGCCCCCTGCGCTCCGGACAACCCTGGGGATCTCCTGCAGCGCCCCGGGTTTGATCACCAGCTCCCGCACCTCCGTGCGGTGGATCTTCCCGCAGGGGCAGGCAAAGCCTTCCGCGTTCAAAAGCCCATGGATATTCTGGCTTGCCAGTTCCACAATGCCCACGTTTTCCTCCCCTTCCTCAGCGGTACTTCTAACCATGAGAAGAAGCCACCGGTCCCACTCGGAGCCAGTGGCCTCTAGGCTTTACTCTACCCTGTCCAGATCCCGGCTGGCGATGAGGTTCACCCCTAAGTCCAGGAAGTTTTCCACCACAACATCGCCCATTTTCACCGGGGCCTCCACCACCAGGTCCGCGGTGGCCAGCATGGCCTCCCGCAGCTTCCCCTTGGGGATGGGCTGGTCGGTGCGCACAGGGAGCAGCGGATGCACGCCCCCTTTGATCTTCACTGTGGTGGTGAGGGTGCGCTCAGGGGCGGTGTGTTCCTTGGTGGCATAGGTTTTACCCCGGGCGCATTTGTTGCCTGTGAGGGATAGGATTTCGCCGTTTTCACCGATTTCCAAAACCACTTCGCAGCTCAAGGGACAGACGGTGCATGTTATGCGCTTAAGCATCTACGCCAGCCTCCTTCCCGGACACGATCCGCACCCGCAGAGTGTCGCCCTCCAGCTTGCTCAGCTGCTCTACACTCAAGGTGATATCCAGCATTTCGCTGGGCCGCACAAAGGGTTTTTTCACCCGGCGCAGCCCGCCCAGATCCAGATAGACATCGGCTTCGGGCCGCTGCACCCGCATAAAGAACTCCACCGGCCGCTCCAGGGAAATCTCGTGGGGCACCACGTAGCGGATGTTTTCCCCCGCTTCTACCTTTATGCGTCTTGGGGGCGCGGGCAGCTTGTCCAGGGCATACTGGGCAGCAAAGGCACCGGCCCGCTCCGCTTCCTTGGAGACATTGTCCACCAGATCGTGCACATGGAGCACATTGCCGCAGGCGAAGACCCCCGGGATGCTGGTCATCAAGGTGTCATCCACCTTAGGGCCGTTGGTGACCGGATCCAGCTCCACACCTGCTCCGCTGGAAAGCTCGTTTTCTGGAATCAAGCCCACGGAAAGCAGCAGGGTGTCGCACTCAATTTTCTGCTCCGTGCCGGGAATGGGACGCCAGTTTTCATCCACCTTGGCAATGGTCACGGCCTCCAGGCGATCATCGCCGTGGATTTCGGTGACGGTGGACTCCAGGTGGAGGGGTATATCAAAATCCTCCAGGCACTGGACCACGTTGCGGGCTAGACCAGCCGCGTAGGGCAGGATCTCCACCACAGCCTCCACCTTCGCCCCCTCCAGGGTGAGGCGGCGGGCCATGATCAAACCGATATCCCCGGAGCCCAGGATCACAGCCTTCCGGCCGGGAATGTAGCCATCGATGTTCATATAGCGCTGGGCGGTTCCAGCAGAAAAGATGCCCGCGGGGCGCTTGCCGGGAATGCGCAGGGCGCCCCTGGTCCGCTCCCGGCAGCCCATGGCCAGCACGATGGCTTTGGCGCTGATCTCCAGCATCCCTTCCCGGCTGTTCACCGCGTAGATGGTCCGATCTTTGGTCACTTCCAGGACCATGGTTTCCAGAAGCACTTTGATATCCGTATCCTTCAGTTCATTAATGAAGCGCTGGGCGTATTCGGGCCCTGTGAGCTCCGCCTTAAAGCGGTGCAGGCCAAATCCGTGGTGGATGCACTGCTGCAGGATGCCCCCCAGCTCATGATTGCGCTCAATGATCAAAACTTCCGCCGCACCCTGGTCATGGGCGGCCAAAGCTGCGGCTAAACCCGCCGGCCCTCCGCCGATGATGGCGACATCAACTTCCAGTTTCCTCATTTAGGACACCCCTTTCCCAAGCAGTTCTTTGGCTTCGTACTTAACCTGCTCAGAACCTGCGCCGCGCTTGGAAACCTGCTCCGCGGGGATGCCCAGTTCTCGGCTGAGGATCTCCATGATCACGGGCTGGCAGAATCCGCTCTGGCAGCGGCCGGCACCGGCCCTGGTTCTGAACTTCACACCATCGAGGGTGCGGGCCCCCCTCCTGATGGCATCCACGATCTCTGCTTCAGTCACTGTTTCGCAGCGGCAGACCATGCGCCCGTAGGCGGGATTCTGCCTGATCAGCTCATCCTGCTCTTTGCGGGAAAGCTGCCTGAAGCGCACCACACCTTCCCGGCGGGGCTGGAAGTTCTCCTTGGGGGTGAGCTTAAAGCCCTGCTCTTCCAGCATCTTGGGAACGTCGGCCGCGATGGCCGGAGCTGCAGTGAGCCCTGGCGATTCGATCCCCGCCAGATGCAGAAGGCCAGGAACGTTAGGGGAGAACTCGATGATGAAATCGCCCCGGTCGCTCGCGGCCCTGAGCCCGGCGAACTGGGTGATCACCTTCCTGGGATCGAGCCCAGGCACCAGGCGGCGGGTTTCGCTGAAGATCCGCTCAAAGCCGGAGTAGGTGGTGCCCAGATCGTCCTTTGCCGGGACATTATCGCTGGTGGGGCCGATCATGATGTTGCCATCCGCGGTGTGGATGACCAAGATGCCCTTGCTGATTTTGCTGGCGGGTACGGGGAAAATGATGCTGTTCACCAAGCCCGCAAGCTCCAAATCAAAGAGGTATTCCTCCCCCTTCCGGGGCAGGATGCGGAAATAATCGTCCCCGAACATGCGGGCGATCTCATCGGCAAAAAGACCCGCGGCGTTGATCACCACATCCGCTTCGATGATGTGGGTGGGCGTTTCCAGGTACTTCTTCTCCCCCTCCACCCAGGCACCGATTACGGGGCTTTCGGTCATCAGCTCAGCGCCGTTGGCCACCGCATTTTCCATGGCCGCCGCGGCCAGCTCAAAGGGCATGACCGCTCCGCCCTCGGGGGCAAAGACCGAACCCACAACGTCCTCGCTGAGGTTGGGCTCCTGGGCCAGCACCTCTTCCCGGCTCAACAGGCGCACCGGCACGCCCCGCTCCAGGCCCCGCTGGTAGTACATGTGCACCATGTCCATTTCCTCTTCAGCCAGGGCTACCACCAGGATCCCGGTCTGTTTGAAGCTCACATCCAGCTCTTCACAGAGCCTGGGGAACATCTGGTTGCCCGGGAAACAGTATTTGGCCTTGAGCGTACCCGGGTCTTCATGGATGCCGGCATGCACGATGCCGCTGTTGGCCTTGGTGGTACCCCAGCCCACTTCCGCCTCCTTTTCCAAAAGGAGCACATCCAGCTGGTAGCGGCTGAGCTCCCGGGCTGTTAAGGTACCGATGATGCCGCCGCCCACGATGGCGACCTGTACCGCTTTTTTGGTTTTTGCCTCGCGCTTCATCTGCTAACCTCCACCTATCTTTTTCTGTTGATCCCGCTTGTCCAAGACCTGCCCTCCCGCCCCAGCCTTGGGCGGGGGCGGGACTGGCATAGAGCTTTTAGAAGGGCCTGTTTAGCTGCAGAACCTGTTCTGCAGTCTGGGCATCGGTGATGATGTTGTCAATGCAGCCGGAGCGGAGGGCCGCGGAAATGGCCTGGGCTTTTTTCAAGCCCCCGGTCACAGCAAAGACATTGTCAATCTCCTTGAGCACTTCCAGATCTGTGGTGAGCACCCTTTGGTTCACATCCACCTCCACCAGCTGGCCGTTTTTGTCGATGAAGTTGCCCAAAATGTCGGCAACAGCTCCCGCTTTGAGCAGGCTGTCCACATCTGCCGCGCTCAAGGGGCCCATCCTGGCCAGGGTACAGTCCGCGGAGACCTCACCCACACCCACAATGGCCACGGAAGCCCGGCGGATCAGATCCTGCACCGCCTGGATGTGCCTGAGGCGCAGGATGGCATCCCGATCCTCGGCGCTTTCCACAAACATGGGTGCCATGTAGCTGTAGCACACCGCATCAAGGGCATCGGCCACCTGGAGGGCCACTTCGTAGGAGTTGTTCCCCGCGCTTTTGATCAGCCCGCCCAGCAGAGAAACCACCGTGACGTTATCGTGGCTTTTGCGCAGAAGATGCCGGGCCACCTCCGCCAGCGTGGTACCCCAGCCCACACCCACGATGGTGCCGCTGGCCACGGCGCGGCCCACCAGGCGCGCGGCAATGGTGCCCAAGTTCCTCCTGAGCACCTCATAGTCGGGGGAGGTGGGGATCACCCAGGCACTTTTCAAGCCGAAGACCGACTCCAGCTGGGAGCCTAGACTCTGGCAGTACACCAGGGGATGGTTGATCACAATGTGCACCAAGCCTTCCTGCAGGCACTTCTGCAGGGTGCGGTGGACCATGAGCCTGGTGAGGCCCAGGCGGTCGGC
The DNA here is from genome assembly GCF_041936445.1 of Candidatus Darwinibacter acetoxidans. Lineage (NCBI taxonomy): Bacteria > Bacillati > Bacillota > Clostridia > Candidatus Darwinibacteriales > Candidatus Darwinibacteriaceae > Candidatus Darwinibacter > Candidatus Darwinibacter acetoxidans. Next base: position 8,766 of record NZ_JBHGXH010000281.1, read on the forward strand.
GATCTCCGATTGGGTGAGGTTTTCCATGTAGTAGAGCCAGGCGATATGCACCTTTTCGTAGAGTTCCAGATCTTGTTCCATATCTCTCAACTCCCTCGACTCTGCCCGGCGGAGCCCCATAGGCAGCCCTGCCCGGAAGAGTTGGTGAATAATTTTACATATTCTTAAGCTTTGCAGCCGCAAAACCCTTGTAATTATGTTCGACCATTGAAACTAATTTCAGACGGCCTGCGCTGCAAAATTACAAAAACCAAGCACTCCCTAGGTTGACTTCTGCAGCCTAGAACCCTATAATACTACTGTGCTGTTGGCTTATTTAAGCCTTCCTGCCTTAATTATGGCATGCCCGGACGGTACTGTAAAGACCTAAATTGTCTGCACGGAGGGAAGAAGTTGAACAGATTGCGCAATATTGACACCTATCTTTTGGATCTAGACGGAACTTTTTATCTAGGCAACACCCTCTATCCTTGGTCCCTACCTTTTGTAAACACGATGAAAAACCTAGGCAAACGTTTTGTTTTCGTAACCAACAACTCTTCACAGAACGCAAAACACTACCTCCACAAAATCCGGAACATGGGCGTAGACATCACTGAAGACCAGGTCTTCACCTCCGGGCAGGCCACCATCTATTACCTCAAAAAACACAACTACCCCCGCAAGCTGTACTTGGTGGGCACCCCCGCCTTGGAAGAGGAATTCCAGGAGGCGGGCTTTATCCTCACGGATCGCGATCCACAGACCGTTGTTCTAGGTTTTGATCTCACCTTGACCTACGAAAAGCTGAAGACCGCCTGCAGCCTGATCCGGGAGGGCGTCCCCTTTATTGCCACCCATCCCGATTTCAACTGCCCAACCCCCGAGGGGCCCATCCCCGACTGCGGCGCCATGATCGCCCTGATCACCGCTTCCACGGGCGTTAAGCCTAAGATCATCGGGAAGCCCTACCCGGAGATGATCGAGGCCCTGAGGGCCAAGTACGAGTTGGAAGATCCGGGGAGGATAGCCATGGTGGGCGACAGGCTCTACACAGACATGGCCATGGCCAAGGCGGCGGGCATCGTGGGCATCCTGGTTCTCAGCGGCGAAACCCAGCTGAAAGATTTGGAGCACTCCCAGGTGCAGCCGGATCTGGTACTGGAAAACCTGGGGGAGATCGTGGAAGCGCTCAGCTAAAGGGAATAGACGAGGAAAGGGGCTGTGCCCCGGTGAACGGCAAGGTTCACCGGGCCAGCCCCTTTGTTTGTCTTGGTTAGGCCGCAGCCAAGCGGTAGTACACCCGGGTTGTGGCCCGGTAGACCAAGGTGTAAAGCAGGGCAAAGGCGGCAAAGGTTAAGGCGGTGCAGAGGGCAAAGAGACTGCGGTTGCTCAAATTCAGCACCACAAGGAGCTTCGTAATCATGGGGAAGGCAAAGGCCACATGCACTCCAGCCGCCGCCAGGGGCAGGAAAAAGACGGAGAGCACCTGGCTTTTGATGGAGCTGCGCACCTCAAGGCTGGACATGCCCACCTGCCTTAAGATCAGGTAGCGCCTTCGGTCCTCGAATCCTTCTGTGATCTGCTTGTAGTAGATGATCAAAACCGTCCCCATAACAAACAAGGTTCCCAGGAAAGCGCCGAGGAAGAACAGGCC
>NZ_JBHGXH010000282.1:0-2161 GCF_041936445.1 Candidatus Darwinibacter acetoxidans
AAAGATCCCATCCCGCGTCACTCTGGAGATGGTGAAATTCGCTGACGTATCCGACGAGATAAGCAGCGAAGAAAAGTTCTACCGAACCCTGGATCTGGTGGCGAAAGCCTGCACCCCATCGAACCCAAAGATCACCGCCGACTGGCTTCTTGATAACACCGACTTCGACCAGATGATGGACTTCTGCGAGTTCGTGCTGGAGCCAATCCGGGCAAGGGCGGAAAAGGCGGAAACCCCGGAAAAAAAGTAACCCTGGAGCTGGGCAGGCTCATTGCCCAGCTCGGGGCTATCTACGCCTGGGCCCGGCCCGACTACCTGCTGGACTACATGAGCATCGACGAGCTCTATATGTATCTTGACTACGGCCTGGAATTCGAGGAATACCGGGCCTCTTTGATCATCGGCAAGCTGGCCGAGGCAATGGGCGACAAAAAGCCTACTCGCCGCAAACGGGGCCCGGAGAGCGATGGCCCAGACAAGGCGGAGTTCTACAAGCACTACGGCGACAAGATCAAGCGACCGGAAGGCGGTGAGACATAGTGGCAGGAACCCTCGGAACCCTGGCGGTGGCCATCACTGGCAGCCTCTCGGGGCTAGAAAAAGCATTTAGCGACATCGAAAGCAAAGCCGACGCATTCGGCAGGAAGATGGAAGCTGCCGGCAAGACCGTCAGCAACGTCGGCCGGGGCATTACCAGCGTCGGCAACACTATGACCAAATATATCACCGCTCCCGTTGTGGGCATCACCGCCGCGGTTGGTGGCATGGTGGCCGCGTTTGGCTGGGGCCGCCTAAAAGCGATAGACGCGGCGAAAGCGCAGCTTGAAGGGCTCGGCTATGCTGTCGAAGACGTCGAGCGTATATCCAAGCATGTCAGCGCCGCCGTCCAAGGCACCATAATGACAATGGCCGAAGGCACGTCTGTTGCGGCAGGAGCGCTGGCCGCCGGCGTCAAGGAAGGCGCTGAGTTGGAGAAATACATCAAGCTGGTCGGCAGCGCTGCGGTTGGGGCAAATAGGCCCATCAGCGACATGGCGCAGATATTTAACCGCGTTCAGGGTGGCGGCAGGCTGATGACGCGGGAGCTAAACATGATCGAGCAAGGCATGCCGGGATTCGCCATGGCCATGTCGAAACACCTGGGCGTGTCGCTGGAAGAATTCCGCAAGATGGTTACGGGCGGCAAGGTATCGTCCAGGGAGTTCTTGACCGTGATGGAGGACTTCGCCGGAGGAATGGCCGACGCGTATGCGGACACTTGGGATGGCATGGTGGCAAACACAAAAGCGAATATCGGCATCATCGGCGAGAGCCTGCTTTCTGGTGTTTTCGAGCAATCGAAAGAATCCATTGCGGAGTTTCTCGACTTGCTGCGCTCAGATAAGGCGAGAGAGTGGGCGAAAGAAACAGGGGCAAAGATCGCCGAAACCTTTGGGGAGATCATTGAAAAGGTTAAGGGCCTCATCGAGTGGTGGGGTGGCCTGTCGGACGGAACAAAAAAAGCAATAACGACGATAGCGGGAATCCTTGTTGCCGCGGGCCCGGTCCTGATCGTTGTCGGCAAGCTCACCACTGCTGTCGGGGGCATCATGCAGGCCTTTAAATTCTTGGGCCCCGCAGTCAGTAGTGCAGGCGCAGCTATCGGTGCCTTGACCGGTCCGGTAGGCTGGATCATCGCGGGCGTCGCCGCGCTCGTTGCCGCTATCGTCCTGCTCTGGCGGCACAGCGAGGAGTTCCGAGATGGTGTAAAAGAGATCTGGGAGACGATCAAAGCAACCGTTGGCCCGATCATCGACATGCTGAAAGAAAATGTCGGCAAGATGATGGAGGCCATGGGGCCTTCTCTTGAGATTCTGAAGAATGCTTTCATGGATCTGCTGCCTATCCTGAAAATTGTCGGGGCGGTCCTGGGTGGGATTGTGGCCATCAATATCGGCATCGTCATCGGCGTAATCAATGGCCTGATCAAGGCCATCGCTCCGCTGATCCAAGCCTTCGGCGGGCTGATCGCCTTTGTAACAAACGTCGTCAACGCGATCGTGGCGCTTTTCAAAGGCGACTTCGCCGGCGCATTTGGCTACCTCATAAAGGCTGGGCAAGGGCTGGTCGATTTCGTCGGCGGCATGGTCAATGCCGTTTGGGGCTTCATCTCCGGCCTAGT
>NZ_JBHGXH010000283.1:0-3213 GCF_041936445.1 Candidatus Darwinibacter acetoxidans
CAGCATCATCATCATCATAATGTTGCGGGCAAAAGACCGGGTTCGCCTTCAGGATGAGAAGGGCAGGAGCCGGGATTTGTCCTCAGGTTGACAAAATAGGGAGCCCGTGGAAATATCATAGCAAATTGTTGTGACATGATGATGTCACACGCAAGCATATTGTAGAGTTTTATCGTTATTTAGAAGAGAGTGAACAAGCTGGTGGTTATTGTTTTTGGCGGTAATAGCGCAGCGTTTCCTGAAGGTTATTGATCAGCTGTTCTCTAAGCCAGGCCGGCTCCAGCACCTCAATGGCGTCGCTCCAGCTCATGAGCCAGGGGATCATCTCCTGTGCCGCGGTGAGGCGGTAGATAACTTCCAGTTCGCCGCCGGGCAGCTCCTTCGTCTGCTGGCTTTCGTGAAAGAGGTTGTGCCTGAAGCGCTCCGCGGGGCCGGCGCGGACTCTAAGACGCACCGTTTCCAGCTCTCCCGATTCATTCTCGGTCCAGGTGCCCCAGACATCCCTGTAGGATTCTTTCAGCGAGAAGCCGGGAGGCATGCGGTAAGAGCTGTTCTCGATCACTTCCAGCTCCTTGATGTTCAGAAGCAGGAAGACGCGCCTTTGCCGGCGCTGGGTGCAGCGGCCGGTGAGATACCAGTTGTTCAGGCGGCAGAGAAGGCCGTGGGGCTCCACCACCCGCTTCGTGACGGCGCCGTCATAGGTGCGCAGGTAGTTGAGGCGCACTTTCTTTCTCTCCCGGATGGCGCGCAGTATTTCCCGGATCATGGCCTCGCTTTTCGCGGGATCGGCAGGAAAGGCGCCGGATACATAGACCATCTGCTCCAGTTCGCTTAATATGCCGGCAAAGGTGCTCAGGCCGGACAGGGTCTGGCGGAAGATGCTCCGCATGGCCGCCTCGATGCTGCTTTTCATCGCCCCCCGCAGCTGGGGATACATGCCCAGCAGCAGCATGGTGGCATCGTGGGCGCCGCCCGGCTGGTCGCTCTTCACGCGGCGAAAGATATAGTATGTCTTTGAGCCGCACCTGCGGCTGCAGATGGCTTTCTCCCCCATTACAGGCTCGCCAGCGCCTTCCGGCTCCTCTCCCGGGTCGGGCGTTTCACCGTAGCAGAGGGGGTCAAAAAAAAGGTTCAGGCGCCTGATGAGGCGGTAGATGGTCCTCACCGAGGGGCGCCGGTCGTTAATCTCCGCGTAGGCCTCCTGCAGATCTTCCAGGGTGGCGCCCCCGGAAGGCGTTTTCTCAATGACGGTAATCAGTATTTTGACCAGCGTTTCCGGCTGGGTGCCGGTACGGGGATAGCGGACCAACGCAGATACCGCCTTTCATCAGTCTTATTGACAGTGAGTGTTCGGACAAGAACGGTTGCAACCCAGTTGGAACGAGCGGATCTGCGATGATAAACGATGACTTAATGGCTGGAACTCAATTTTGACGATTATAGAATAATTATAGCATTTATGAGTGACATATATATGACACATTTATTGCTTAAAAGGTTCCCCTAGGCGGGGGTGGAACTCCGCCCTTACAATTAATCCCGCCAGGCAACACAAGCTCCCGGTGGACTTTACCTGCTTTCGTCGAGGACCAGCTTGATGGACCTGGTTTGCCCATCCTGGTAGCGATAATAGGTGATGGTGATCTCGTCGCCGGCCCGGTGCTGCTTCAAAATTTTCTTAAGCGCGCTCATGGAGGTGACTTCGGTGCCGTCAACGGCGGTGATGATGTCGTTTTTCTGCAGGCCCGCCTTCTCCGCGGCGCTCCCGGCAACGACATCGGTGATTAAGACTCCCTGGGGGATGTTGTAAAAGCGGGCCGTCATTTCATTGATATCGGTGCCCCTAATGCCGATGGCGGGCCGCCCCTTGACATAGCCGTAGGCGATGATGGAGTCGACAATGGGGAGCGCGTAATCGATGGGGATGGCAAAGCCAATCCCCTCGACTTCGGTGGTGGCAATTTTAATGGTATTGATGCCGATAACCTGGCCCCGCCCGTTAACCAGGGCCCCGCCGCTGTTGCCGGGATTGATCGCCGCATCGGTCTGGATGAGGCTGTCGGCGACGTTTTCCGCCTCCACCTTGCGCTCAATGCCGCTGATGACCCCGACGGTGACCGAGCCGGCCAGCTCCATCCCCAGGGGGTTGCCGATGGCCATGGCGAATTCGCCGGGGCGCAGGTTGCTCGATGAGCCGAATTCGGCCACGGGCAGGTTGTCGAGATCAATCTTGATCACCGCCAGGTCGTTTTGCTGGTCTCCGCCGATATACTTTGCGGCGGCGGAGCGCCCATCGGCCAGGTAGACCTCGATGTGGCCGCTTTCGCTGGAAGCGTAGCTGCCCACCACATGGTAGTTGGTAATGATATAGCCCTCTTCATTGTAGATAATTCCCGAGCCCTCGCTGACCTGCTCGTAGATCTGCGGCCCGAACCAGCCCGAAAAGCCTTTAACCTGGGCCGTAATCTTGATGCCCACTACCGAGGCGCCTGCCTTCTCGGCTATTTCCGGCACGCTGAGGCCCTCGGTATAGGCCAGGCTGTAGATGTTGGCCTTGCCCCCGCTGCCGCTGCCGATCTGCCTCTGCAGCGCTTCAATATGCCGGGTGAGAGAGTCGATCTTCTGATCATAGTGCTGCTTGATAAGAGCAACTGCCGCCGCGCTTCCCAGTATGACCGCAAGGCAGAGAAGAAAGGCGATTATTTTGGTTCCCCGGGCGCTGTCCCATCTGCCGGTCATCCCTGTCATCTCCCTTTTATTTATCCAAGATAAACAAGCCAGCATTGGCGGGCGGGCGTGGAAGCCCGCCCCTACGGCTAGAACCGAAACGTCTTCTGCGGGGATATACAGTTGGGAGTAGAACCCCGCTTCTGTCAAATCCCCCCCGGCCCCCCCTTGAGAAAGGGGGAGAATCCGGGCGGGCGTGGAAGCCCGCCCCTACGGCTAGAGCCGAAACGTCTTCTGCGGGGAAGATGCAGGCAGGAGTAAAAACCTGCTTCTTTAAATCCCCCCCGACCCCCCTTTAGGAAAGGGGGGAGTAGGTAGTATTAAATTCCCCCCGGCCCCCCTTTTACAAAGGGGGGAGTAGGTAGTGTTAATCCCCCACGGCCTTTGCAAAGGGGGGAGAATCCGGGCGGGCGTGGAAGCCCGCCCCTACGGCTAGAGCCGACATCCCTTTGAGGAGATACACACGCGGGAGTAGAACCCGCTTCT
>NZ_JBHGXH010000284.1:0-5999 GCF_041936445.1 Candidatus Darwinibacter acetoxidans
CACTGAGCGGCAGCTCCATCAAGTTGCCTTCAAGATGAATATCTTCTTCCCCCACCTGCAGCTGCCCGGCCAGGTATTCCAAAACCTGCCGGTGATAGTCCTGTGCCAGGCCGCTGGGAATAGAGCTGCCCAGGATAAATACGACCAGCAATGCGGCAACTATTTTTCTCAACCTAGAACACCCCTTATTTATTTATGTTCTGGTTACCTTCTACTTCTGTAGACATTCTTAACCCTGAATTGGTTCCCGAAGCAGCCATACCCTCCGGCCTTCCGCTCGCCTGCCCGTGGGCATCTCATATTCCTTCCTTGCCGCCGATATAATGTTACAGGTGATTTTATGGGCCTGGCTCTCTTTTCGTTTAGAGGAAAACGCCGGAATAAAACTTTCCTGGCACTGCTTTTTTTTATTTTCCTTTTAACCGTCGCCGCGGCTGACATGGTCTATTTCCACAACCGGGTCTATCCCGGGGTTTATGTGAAACAGATCCAACTTGGAGGTAAAACTTACCAGCAGGCGGCATCAATCCTTGCCGGGCAGAAGATGATTTTAACCGGACCCAGGGGGGAAGCCGTATCCTTCACGCTCCGGGAGCTGGGCATAATGATCGACAGTAAAGCCACCTTCATGGAGGCCTATCAACAAGGCCGCAACCATCGCCCGCCGCGCTCTTACCTGGACCGGCTGGCCCTCTTGAAGAAAAAAGCCTTTATCCCCCTGCGCTGCCGCCTGGACGAAAACCGGCTGCGGCAGGCCCTGCTTCCACTGGCAGAGACTTTCAACAGGCCGCCGCAGGATGCCTATTTCCAAGCCGGCGCGGATGACAGGGAAGCTCTACTGGTTCCGGAAGAGCCCGGTTATCGCGTCCTCCAGGAGGAGTTCTACAAGCAGCTCCTTTATACCCTGGAAGTGCCGGGCTTGCCCCTGCAGATGCCCGTTCCCTACGAGGATATCCCCGCCCGGTTGACGGCGCTTGCGTTTAAGCAGATGGGCATATCGGCCCTGAGAAGTTCCTTTACCACCCGCTTCGACCTCTCGAAAAAAGACCGGGTGCACAATATTAAACTGGCCGCCTCGACCCTGGACGGCTGCATTGTCGCTCCCGGGGAGCTCTTCTCCCTTAATCATATTGTTGGCGATACCACCCCGGAAAAAGGCTACCGGGAAGCGCCGGTAATCGTGGGTGAAGAGCTGCTCCCGGGATACGGCGGAGGCCTCTGCCAGATCTCATCCACCCTCTATAACGCCGCCCTGCTGGCCAACCTGGAGATCGTCGAGCGCCATAACCATAATCTCACCGTGCCCTACCTCCCCCCCGGCCGCGACGCCACTATCGCCTATGGCGCCAGGGATTTAAAATTCCGCAATAGCAGCGGCCAACACATTTTAATTAACGCCGGGGTAAAAAACGACGCCTTAACTTTTTGGATCTTCGGCGCCCCCATGGCCGAGCGGGTGGAGATCAGCACCGTGGAGCTGGAAGTATTTCCGCCCCCGGTAAGATACCGGGTCGATCCGGCCCTCTCTCCGGGGACGGAGGAGAAAGATGAAGGCTCCCCCGGCTATGTTGTGGAAGTCTGGAAAACCCTTTACCGCGGGGATAGGGTAATCAGCAGAGAAAAAATTTCCGTAGATCGCTATTCCCCCTACCCCACCGTAATCCGGCGCGGGGCGCCTTAGACGCCCCGCCTCCCCTGCCTTACATGAACCTTCCCCGCTGCCTGAACATATATTAATCTATCAACGGCTTGAAAAAGCAGAGCGAGGAATTGAGCTTGAACCTGGCAACAGCGCTGGAACTGGCAGCCCACCGCTATCCCGAAACGGAGGCCATCATTACCCCGGAAAAGACCTATACATACAAGGAATGGAACGAAAGAGTCAATGCCGCAGCCTGGCAGCTGTATAGACATGGTCTTAAAGAGGGGGACCGGCTGGCCATCTGCGCCGCAAACGGCGAAGCCCCGGCCACGCTCTACTTTGCCGCCCATAAAACAGGGGCCACGGCCGTGTTTTTCCACGCCCGCTGGAAGCACGAGCAGATCGCTTACGCCATCGCGGAAGCCAACGTTAAGGCCATCTTTTACGACCGGAGCACCAAGGATGAAGCCAACCTGGCCCTGGAACGCTGCGGCAGGAAGGTAATCCGCATTGAAGAAGGCGGCGGCGCAAGCCCTAACGGCAGCGGCAGCGCGGCGGTTTTATCATATGACCATATGACCGCCGGCCCCCTAGACCAGGCTCCCCCTGTTGCGCGCAGCGATGCGCATACGGGAACCATCCTCTATACATCGGGCACCACCGGGAGGCCAAAGGGAGTTTGCCGCAGCTGCCGCAGCGACTACTACGCCTCCCTGGCCATAATCCTGGGGCACCGCTGGTCACCATTCGAGCGGATCCTCGCCGTGATGCCCCTTTACCATACCATGGGCCTGCACACGCTCATCAGCATGGTCCTTCTAAACGGCGCCTCCGTTCTTCTGCCCAGGGCTGAACCCTCCGCCTGCCTCCGCCATATAGAAATCAACAGTGTTACCGCCCTCTATCTTGTTCCCACCGTCTTCCATAACCTGGTTCAGTTTATCACCAATAACGAGAAAAAAAAGATCCCTGTCCGCAAACTGGCTTATGCCGGTGCCCCCATGCCTCCGCCGCTGGTGGTACAATGTTTCGCCGTTTTTTCGCCGGATGTCTTTGTCAATCAATACGGCAGCACCGAGATGCTGGCCATATCCTTTAATCCCGACCTGAAGCAAAAGCCCGCCTCCGCCGGGCGCCCGGGCCTGCATACCCTGCTGCGCCTGGTCACTCCCCGCAGGGAGCGCCGGGCCTTGCCGCACGAGACAGTTCCGCAGGGGGCAATCGGAGAAATAATCGTCAATGCGGGCCCCCAGGCTTTCCAGGGTTATCTCAATGGCAGCCCTGAAAAGGAGGCCGGCCGCCGGGAAGATGGGTGGTATTATACCGGCGACCTGGGATACCTGGATGAAGAAGGAGACCTGCACCTGGCAGGCCGGATCGACCACATGATCATCAGCGGCGGGGAAAATATTTATCCCGCTGAAGTGGAGAATGTGCTCATAGCCCATCCCGGGGTCAAGGAGGCCGCCGTTGTGGGCCGGCCCGATGAAAGATGGGGGGAAATCGTGGCCGCTTTTATCGTCCCCCGGTCACAAAAACTTGACTCCCGCGCCCTGGATGAGCACTGCCTGGCCGGCTCCCTGGCCCGGTACAAGCGGCCCCGGGAGTACTATTTCGTGGAGAGCATACCCCGATCCCCGGCGGGGAAAATCCTCTACCGCGATCTAAAGGAGCGCCTGGAATCCGGCGCTCACTACCATGGAGAGGAGATAGATCGATGACTGGAGCAGACCGCTTGTCTCATTTTGAGCTGCCGCCCCAGTGGTCCACCATGCGGGAAGCAGCGGCGCTGGAGAGCGGCGGCAGGCACATTATCCACATGGAAAAAGGCGATTACGCTTCAGCAGAATTCAAGCCGCCGCCGCAGGCCTGGGAAGCCTTGAGAGCATCGCTGGAGGAAGGCTACGTCCGCTATTCGCCGGGCGCCGGGATCATGCCCTTGCGAGAAGCCATTGCCGAAAAGATGACGGAAAGGGGAAGGCCGACCACACCCGAAGAGGTAATCGTCACGCCCGGGGCCAAGTTCGGCATCACCTCCACCATGCTGCTTTTTCTTGACCGGGGCGACGAGGTGATCATGCCCAACCCGGGCTACCCGCCCGACGAGTTTTGGGCCCGCTATCTCCAAGCCCATATCAGGCATGTAACCTTCCGCGATCCGCGCAACGTGGATACAGAGCACCTGGAAAAGCTGATCAGCTCCCGCTCCAGGCTGGTCATACTTAATTCACCGCAGCGGCCCAACGGCCAGTTGATTGAAAATATTGAAGAGGTGGCGGCGGTCCTGGAGCGCCATCCGCAAGTCATGGTGGCCTCGGATGAGATCTTCTCGCAGATAGTATATCCCCCCTATAAGCACCGCTCGCTTTCCGAATACCCCGGCTTGAAAGAGCGCACCGTGATCATTGACACCTTCTCCAAGTCTTATGTCATGACGGGCCTGCGCATCGGCTGGATCGTGGCCCCTGCCAATATAGCGAGCAAGTTCGATATCCTGCTGCAGAACAGTTTTACCAACGTGGCCACCATTATCCAGGAGGCGGCCCTGGCTGCGCTCAATGCCCCTGCGAGTTATCACGAGGAGATGCTGACCATACTAAAGCGGAAGCGCGATCTCGCCTTTTCCATCCTGAGAAGCAGCAAGATTCTCTCCACCGACAACGCCCAGGGTTCTTTCTACCTCTTTCCGCGCCTTCCGGAAGGCCTCTCAGACCGGGAAGCGGTGCGGCTGCTCTTAAACAACGGCGTCGCGGTAGTCCCCGGCTCCGCTTTCGGCAGCGGCGGCAGCGGCCATATCAGGCTCACTTTTACCCTGGAAGACGGAGTCCTTGAAGAAGGGGTGCGGCGGCTGGTCCGGATAATCGAGGAAAGAGCCGGGTAAAAAAAGAGCCCCTTTAATTTTACAAAATAACGCTGCGAAGGTGATGGCCATGTTCAAAAGAAAAGCGCTTTGCCGGCTGGACCCCGTCCCCAGGAGAGAGGGCCCCTACCTTTACGACTGGTTGAAGCCCTTGGATCTACTGCAGATAGCCCGCATGGAAAAAGAATTTTTCCCGCAGCCTTACAGTCTGTCTGCTCTAATCTGGCTGGCGCTGATGCCCAATACTTACTACATTGTTATTCGCCGGGGCCGGCTGGTGGTGGCCTACATCGGCTTCCGCCTCTTTGAAAAGGCTGCCCATACCAACAGCATGTGCGTGCATCCCGACTACCGCCGCAAAGGCCTGGCCAGGGAGCTGCAGCTGGTAGCCAACCAGGTGGCCATTAACCGGGGAGCCCGCTGGTTTACAGGGGAGGTGAGGGTCTCCAATACAGCCCAGCTCAATCACCTCATGAGCATGGGCTGGCTGCAGGTCGGCCACTGCCCTCGCTTTTTTAAAGACGGAGAAGATGTCATCGTGGTCTGGAAGTGGCTTTGATAACCCGGATAAGTTAACTCCTGAAGATGAGGATTAAGCCGCTGGCAATAATAAGGAGGCCGCCCAGAATCGTATGCAGGTTAAGCGGCTCACGGAATATGAGCAGGCCGGTTAAAGCGGCGACTACGGGTATCAAGTAAGAAAGCGTAACCACGTGCTCTATCCTGATTGTCCGCAGGCTGTCGTAGTAGAGGACGTAGGCCAGAGCGGTATGGATCAATCCCACAACAGCAGCAATAACGAGCTGCTTCAGCCCAAGCCGTCCGGCAAACTTGAAAAAAGGCAGCAGGATAAGAGAGGCGGTAAACATGGTGTAATAGACAAAGATAATGGCATTCATCTGGAGGTGCCTGGCAATGAGGGCTACCAGGGAGAGGCAGAAGGCGCCTCCCAGGGAGAAACCGATTCCCGCCGCATCGGTGTAAGAGAGTTTGAGCAGGCAGGGAAGAAGCATTATGCCTACGCCTAGAAGGGAGAGAACAAAGAGAAAAATATTCCTGGGATCGGCCCTTTCCTTGAGAATTAGCGGCGACAGCAAAGCCATGAACACAGGCTGCATATTATAAGGAAGAACGGCATTTCCCAGGGTGGTCAATTGAAAAGCGTTGAAATAGAAGATGGTATCCAGGGCGAAAAGCAGGCCGGCGATAGAGATGAGCAGGTACTCTTTAGTATAAAAATAAGAGAAGCGCTGCTCCCGGGGCAGAAGAAAAAAAAGGGCAAGAGTAGCCGAAACCAGGCGGAAAAAAGAGAGCTCCAGGGGGCTGAGCGCGCTCCACCGGGCGAAAGCGCCCATGGTGCCCCAAATCACGGCCGCCAGGAGCACTTTTATATAAGCCAGTTTATTTTCAATCGCAAAGCCCTCCCCGCTCTCTTTTTTATATGCCGGCGGGGAACGGCTCTATTACAACAAGCATCTTTCTCTCAAATAAATGGCA
>NZ_JBHGXH010000285.1:0-2490 GCF_041936445.1 Candidatus Darwinibacter acetoxidans
GCTTGGCTACATCAGCCCTGAGGAGTACGAGGAGGCTGTCTCGGAGGAGCTTATCTTCGCCGAACCGAAATCTGTTACTTACCCATACCCCTATTTCATTGACTACGTGGTTCATCACGAACTGATCGATATTCTCACGGAGATGCCTGAAGTCGAGGATGCTTATGAGGCCATCTACAATGGCGGACTCAAGGTCTATACCACCCTGAACACAGATTACCAGTCGCACCTGGAGAATGTGCTCAACCGGCCCAACCTCTACCCCCGGACCATCTATATAAATATGCCCAAACTGCGCGAGGCGGTCAATGCCAACAACGGCCGGCTGCCCTCCGATTATCCGAACGCTTATATTGACGAAGAAAACGGGATCCCCCAACCGCAGTCGGCACTGGTTCTGGCCGACCCGAAAAGCGGTGAGGTCCTGGCCCTGGGAGGCGGCCGGGAATACAGCAAAAAACGGAATGAACTGCTGCGCTATCTCAGCCCGCGCCAGCCCGGTTCGGCCATCAAACCGGTGATCGCCTACTGCACCGCTTTTGAAAAAGGCCGTTTGGGAGCCGGCTCGGTGCTGGACGATTCTCCACTAATCGGACCGCAGGGCTGGCGCCCGGAAAACTATGCCGGCAATTTCCTCGGCATGGTCACAGTCCGCCGGGCCCTCTCCTGGTCGTACAATATTCCGGCAATCAGAGCTTACACGGAACATACCGGACTGCAAGAAGGAGCAGCAAAGGCTTACCGGATGGGCCTTAACACCTACAACCCTCAAGAGAGTATACCGGTGCCTAGCTGGGCAATCGGATCCCGTGAAGTTACCGCACTGGACATGGCCCAGGCCTACAGTGTCTTTGCCAATAACGGGATCAAGATGAATCTTCATACCGTGCGGCGAATAGAAGATCGCAACGGCAATGTTATCTACGAGCATGAGGCCGAGCCGGAACAGGTATTATCCCGTGAAGCAGTCTTTATCACTAACAGCATTCTGCAGGATGTGGTCACTTCGACCACCGCCAGGGGCCTCTCGGGGATGGGCCGGCCCCTCGCCGCCAAAACCGGGACAACCGATGATGCCCGGGATATCTACCTGTCGACATATGCGCCAAACCTGGTCGCCACTTTCTGGATGGGCTACGACATTAAGGATATGGGAAAGATCACCAGCGGGTGGAATTGGTCCTCCGGTCTAATGCGCGAAGTTTTTAAAGAGGTTTTCAAAACGCTGCCCCGGGAAACCTTTCCTGCTCCGCCTTCGGGAGTGGTCCGGGCTGAGGTATGTACAAAATCCGGCCTCCGGCCCACCGAGCTCTGCCGCGAAGCGGGAACCGTGAAGGCCGACTACTTCCTGAGAAATCATGTGCCGCGGTTAACCTGTGACCTGCATGTCGAGGTAGAAATCTGTGAGGCCACGGGGCTCCTGGCTGGAGAATTCTGCCCCCCCGATCAGGTTGTTAAAGAGATTCGTTTTAACCGGCCGGAGTTTATTGTCACCGACGGAGGATGGCCCAGAGGAGCCGGGCGAAAGCCGCTTGATGCCGAAGAAATGCCGCCCGAGGAAACCTGTGATATCCACTTTGAATACCCCGGATCATTTTTATCTTTTACCGCTTCGACCCCCGCTGGAAAGCATGTGCATTTAACCTGGGAATATAGCGGCGAAGCGCCGAAAGAGTTTCATCTTTACCGCCAAATTAAAAACAATAACGGAACTGAAGCACAGCTAATTAAAAAGCTGGGGAAAAATGAGAACTCTTATCGTGACAGAAACGTGCCGCCCGGAACATATATTTATACTCTTTATGCCGTTGACGAACATGGCAACCGTTCTCAGCCGGCGGTGGTGGAGGTAACCTTGCAGGACCAGCAGTCTCAACCCGGCAGTCCGAAAAATTTTAAAGTAGAAGTAGATGGCAACAATGTCAAGCTCAGCTGGACCGCCGCAGACAACCTGGCAGACAGGTTTATCATTTATCGGAACGGCAGTGAGGTACACGAGATTCCGGCGGAAGATGATATCGCGGAGTATTACTGGACAGATATGGAGGTCGAGCCGGGCCCCTACAGGTATCAGATCGAGGCGGAAAATGAAGCCGGCGCTTCGAAATCAGATGAAGTAGAAATTAAAATAGATGAAGAGCATTCCGGCGGAGCCGGAGATGGCCGGATTTTTGGCGGAAACCTTTTCAACCGCCTGCGCGGCTTCCTCTCCGCCTGTTTATCGCGCCTCACTATTGAGAGGTGAGAGGTGAGAAGTTAGAAGTGAGACTTATCTCTCTGGGTATATGGGTATAATATGCCGGGATTGTTGTAGGAGGCCGTCCCAAAAGGGCGGCCCCCTTTTTGTCAGGCAGCAGCCTTGTTTTGAGATCCTTCGCTTCGCTCGGGATGACATGAAGGGGCGGGCTTCCATTCCCGCACGGTGTATTAAACCTAAACGAATTTGGAGACAGCCCCAACCTTTGAGAGGCGAGAAGTGAGAAGTTGGAA
>NZ_JBHGXH010000286.1:0-1276 GCF_041936445.1 Candidatus Darwinibacter acetoxidans
CGGGTGATGTCCCGCGCCCGCATAGAAAAAGTGGGCGGGCTTCATGCCCTTTATCTCAGCGGGACGCCCTACGAGATGGGCTACCAGCACGGGGTGCTGGCTCGTGAGCTCATCCGGCAGTTTCGCGCCGAGGCCTATGCTTATGTAGAAACCCTTGTATCTATCCCCAAATTTTTTGCGCGCCCGGCTCTTTTTTACTATGCCTCGGCATACTGGAAGACCATACCAACAGATCTTCGCGAGGAGATGAAAGGCATCGCCGATGGCGCCGGTGTTCACCCCGTGGAGGTGCTGGTGGCAACGGCCATATGGGAGATGCTCCTAACCTCGGGCTGCTCGGAGTTTGCGGCGATATCGCCATACACCCCGGATGGATCAATTATCCACGGCTACAACTACGACCTCATGCAACCCGAGCACGCCATCATCCAGCCGTACCTGGCGGCGATATTCTACCGCCCTGCGGAAGGGCTTCCCTTCATGACGGTAAACACTATCGGTTCCGTGGGGGCCAATGCCGGCCTCAACGATGCCGGAATATCTGTGGCCTGGGATGATACGCACCTGAACACCAATGAGCTGTTCAAGGGTATCAAGGGCAAGGCGGTGCCCTTTATCATCACTCTGAGAAAAATCCTGCAGAACGCGAAGAGCATTGACGAGGCGGTGTACATAGCCCTTAAGGGATTGCCCAGGCCTCTTGCCGACATTATCATAATTGGCAGCGCCGCCGAGAACAGCGCCATTGCGCTGGAGACGGCGGGGACGCTGCATGCGCGGCGGTCCATGGAGGGCGGCGCCGTCTGGTCCACCAATTGTTTCCGCTCCGAGGAACTAGCCCGCTACGACAAGCGCGGCAACTGGCGCGAGCACCCGAAAGAAGAGGAATGGCAGAGGTTCCCGCGTTTCACTGCTTATACTGAGCTTTTCGAGAAACACCACGGGAAGCTGGACGCAACTGCGGCGGCATCTTTCCTGCGCGATCCCTACCCGCGCGAGGCGGAGGGATTTTTGCACCCCAACATCTCGCCCCGTGCCACTATCTGCCGCGACATCACCTCTTTTTCCATGATCATGAAAGCGCGGGAAAAACGTGTCTGGGTAAGCGATATCCAGGTGCCCGGCTGCCAGGGCAACTTTTACGCCTTTGATTTTGCCGGGCAAAGGCGGCTGCCCGAACTAGACATACCGGCCACGGGATATCACCATGCCCTGAAGTGCGCCGAACTCTTCCAGTCGGGCGATTATGTTAAATCTCGGCTCTTCCTGGATCAGG
>NZ_JBHGXH010000287.1:0-34007 GCF_041936445.1 Candidatus Darwinibacter acetoxidans
TGAAAAGTGTCAGCCTAGCTGAGCTAGGTTTATCCCTCAGAAAAGCTTGATACTAGCTTGAATTGTTAAGAGCGCACAAACTGTGGCTTATTCTCTCCAAACACAGAATTGTGTTCAAGACTTGTTTGGTTGTCAAGGTGCCGAACTCCCGGTTACCGGGAGCGTGTTTATCATAGCATAACCTCTGCCGCTCTGTCAACCGCCGCAGCTAACGAGCTGTTTCCGCTTCCCCCATGGGAGCTTAATTTCAGCGCTTGCCTTGGAGCGACAGGATGAATCTTACCACGCGGCGGGGGGCTGTGTCAACACCCCAAGCGCGTTTATTTTTCTCTTCTTCCAGGGGAACCGCTCTAGGCGTTGAATAATCAGGGAAAGGAGGATTGCCCATGTGTGGACGCTTTACCTTATATACCCCCCTAGATGAGATCGTGGAGCGCTTCTTCCTTGCTGAACCGAGCTGGGAATACACTCCCAGCTACAATGTCGCGCCTACCCAGATGGTTTTCGCGGTGCTCCCCGGCGAGAAGTCCCAGCTGCGCACTGCGGCCCTGCTGCGCTGGGGGCTGACACCGCCCTGGCAAAAGCCGGGCAGTCGGCCGCTGATCAACGCCAGATTGGAGACCTTGGCCGAGAAGCCCTCCTTTCGCAATCTTGTCAACGCCCATCGCTGCCTGATCATCGCCGATGGGTTCTATGAATGGCAGGTGGAAAACGGCGCCAAGCACCCCGTGTACATCACCCTGGATGGCGGCAAACCCTTTGCCTTTGCCGGCCTGTGGCAGCAGGGGGATGTTCCCAGCTGCACCATCATCACCCAGCCGGCGGCAAGGGTTCTGCAGGACGTGCACCACCGCATGCCGGTAATCCTGACTCCCGAAACGGAACAGCTGTGGCTGAGCCCCCTGCCCTTCGGAGAGCTCGCCGCTAGGCTGCCGGATCAAGAGGGGCGGCCCTTCACTTACCACCGCGTCAGCAAGCTGGTGAACTCGCCCCGCAACAACAGCAGGGAGTGTATCCTCCCGGTGAGCTGATCAGGGAAACAACAGGCGCAGCCCAATCAGGAGGAGCACACCTGGCACGCCCAAAAGGCCCACGACCAAAGCCGTGATGGGGTTGACACCTAAACGAAAGCCCCAAAAACTGCCGATGAAGTTGATCACCAAGAGAACCCCGCCGCCGATCACCGCATTGACCATGAGGTTGAAGATGGTGCGCAGCGGAACGAGCAGCATTTTCCCTAGACCGTAGATCAGCAGGACACCTGCTATGTAGGCAACAATCACCATAAAGTTCATGCGGTCCACCTCGCTTAGGTTCGTCCCCTCATGAACATCTTATGGTGGTTGTTTCCTGTTTATGACTGCGCCGTGTCCGCCTGTTCCACCAGCCTTTTCAGGCGTTTCAGCCAGTACATGTACTTGCGCTCAGCGGCCTGGAGGGAGATGACCGCATGGTCCACCAAGTCGGGATCCACAGCCTGGTTGAAGTAGCTGAGGGCGTCCAGCCATTCCTGCTTGGCCAGATCCACCTGGAAGGCCAGCTCTTCCCGGGTTTCCTCCCGCCATTCCGAGGGGAGGTCTTCTTCTTCGTCATACAGCAGGCGGCCAGCAATGGCCCAAAACCTTTCCGCCAAGGTCCTCGGCAAAAAACCACCCCATCTCGCGGCATACTCGGTTTAGTATTACCTCCGCGCGGGGTGGTTTATGCTAGTAAGTTATAACTCCCTGCGGCCTTCCAGGGCTTTGGTGAGGGTAACCTCATCCACATATTCCAAATCGCTGCCCACCGGCATACCGTGGGCCATGCGGGTAACCTTAACGCCCAGAGGCTTCAAAAGGCGCGCCAAGTACATGGCGGTGGCTTCGCCCTCCACGTTGGGATCGGTGGCCAGGACAACTTCCTCCACCTCTGGGGTGATGCGCGCCACGAGCTCTTTCACCTTCAGCTGGTTGGGGCCGATGCCATCCAGGGGTGAAATCGCGCCGTGGAGCACATGGTAAACCCCATCAAAGCTCTTGGTTCGCTCCATAGCCAGAACATCCCGGGGTTCTTCCACCACGCAGATGAACCTGTGGTTGCGCTTGGGATCTGCACAGATCGCGCAGGGGTCTTCTTCCGTGATGTGAAAACACTGGGAGCAGTAGTGGATCCGCCTCTTGGCCTCCACCATGGCCTGGGCCAGGCTTTCCACCTCCCCCGGTGGCTGGTTGATCAGAAAAAGCGCCAAACGCTGAGCCGTTTTGGGGCCGATGCCGGGCAGACGCACCAGTTCTTCGATTAAGCGGGCCAGGGGCTTAGGGTAACGCCGGGACATGTTAGATTAATCCTGGAGGCAGCCCGGGAATGTTCATCTTACCAGTAACCTTCTGGATTTCACTGGCTGAAAGATCCCGGGACTTGCGCATGGCGTCATTGATGGCCGCCAAGATCAGATCTTCCAGCATTTCCACATCTTCGGGATCCACTGCCTCCGGCTGAATCTTCACTTCCTGCACAACTTGGTGGCCGTTGACCACCACCGTAACCACGCCTCCGCCCGCCGTGCCTTCCACCGTCTTTTCTTCCAGCTCCGCCTGGACTCTTTCCAGATCGGCCTGCATCTTCTGCATCTGGCGCATCATTTTCTGCATGTTCATCCCCAACATGATCACCTCGTCTTTAATTTTCCTTGGGTCTGGAAATGATCTTTCCCCCGAAGGTTTCCATACTGGCCCGGAGAAACTCCTCTGTGGACGGATCTACCTGCTCCTTGCTGCTCTGCCCAGGTTCCTTGGCTTTCGGGGCTGGGGGTGCAGCTTCCGGCTCTGCTTCCATCTCATCCTGGAATACGCACTCCAGGCGGACCTGCCGGCCCATCCACTTGGAGAGCACCCTTTGGGTGGGGTCCCGGTGGTCAGCTTGCTCGATGCTGGCCTTATGGAACCCCCGATCCCGGGGAAAGGCCACAATCACCCGATCGCCCTTTACTTGCACGGGCGTCCCTTCCTTCAAAAAGGCTTCACACTGCACCAACCGCTCTGCCCGCAGCCGGGCCAGAAAATCCGGCCAGTTCTCCAAAAGGTAAGCGGTGCTTTCCGCATCGCTGGCCAGCACCACCCTGCGCCTGGCTGGGGTGGGCTTTTCCGCGGTCTGGGGAGAGCGGCGCTCCTTGGTTAGCTGCTCCTGGAGGGACGCTATCTGCTGCTCTAGGCGGAGGATCTTCTCCTCGAGACTGGTCAGTTCCACGGCGGAAGCAGCCGGAACGGCCGGCATTCCGCCCATGATACGCAGGGCAGCCACCTCCAGCAGCATGCGGGGATCCTGGACAAAGCGCATCTCCCGCACGCTGGCGGCTAGAGTCTCAATGGCCTGGAGGTACCTTGCTTCATCCTCGCTGCCCCGGAGGATCTCCTTGCGCAGCCGCGCCATAACGCTGCGGGCAAAGAGGGCCAAGTCTTTGCCCTGGTTATACAGGGCATCGATGATCTCCAGGGCATCTCCTTTGCTCCCTGCCATGAGGGCCTGGGTAAACCCCTCAATCTGCTGCGCCGGGGCGATGCCCAAAACCTCTGCAACCGTATCGGCAGTGATGGTTTCGGAAAAGGCAGCACATTTTTCCAGGATGCTCAGGGCATCACGCATACTTCCCCCGGCATGCTCCGCCACCAGCTCTAGGGCCTCCCGCTGGGCGGCAAACCCCTCCAGCTGGCAAACCTGGGCCAGGCGGTTCACTATATCTTCCAAGGTGAAGCGGCCGAAATCGTAGCGCTGCACCCGGGATAAAATGGTGGCCGGTAGGCGGTTGGGATCGGTGGTGGCAAAGATAAAGACCACATGGGCAGGGGGCTCTTCCAGGGTCTTCAACAGGGCATTGAAGGCCTCCGGTGTGAGCATATGCACCTCGTCGATAATGTAGACTTTGTAGCGGGCATTGATGGGGGTGAAGTCCACCTGGCCCCTCAGCTCCCGCACATCTTCGATGCGCCGGTTGGAAGCTCCGTCTATCTCGATCACGTTGAGGGAGGTCCCGGCGGCAATGGTCTCGCACTCGCCGCAGCTGCCGCAGGGCGTGGAGGTGGGGCCCTGTTCGCAGTTCAACCCCTTGGCCAAGATCCTGGCCACCGTGGTCTTGCCCGTACCGCGGGGGCCCGCAAACAGGTAGGCATGGGAAACCCGCCCCATGTCCAGACTGTTTTTCAGCGTGGTTACAATGCTTTCCTGTCCCACCACCTCGGCGAAGCTTTGGGGCCGCCACTTGCGGTACAAGGAAACATAAGCCAAGGCTGTTCCTCCCATCCCTAGGATTTCTTGTTGTTATTATTGGTTCTAGTCCCTCAGGGAAAGTCCTTTAGCCAAGTTTTTTGGGCATAAAAAAAGCGTCGTGCGCCTATTCTCGAATATGGCCTTCCAGACGATATCTAGGTAGTTAGCTCGGACCAGGCACCCTTACGGCACATGAGAGCTTCCACTTACCGCTGCTTCCTTCCGGACCTGACGGGGTTCATGGATTCCCATTGCGTAAGACCCAATCGTCAACGCCACTTGCCTAAATCAGACTCCACAAGACCAACCCTCAAATAGGCCTTCGACCCCGCTATAGCGGATTGCGGGTTACAGGGCACCGCTACCTCCCCGTCTAGCACGACACTCTAATTATAGCTGAAGCGCACTGGCAGTGTCAAGGAAAGGGGACCCAAAGCGCCCTCAATTCCTGTATTGGGGCTCTTCCTTCACCACATGGCCCAAGCGGCCCCGCAGCTTGGGGATGATCTCCTCCACCTGCTGGCTCATGCTGTTGTACATCTCCCGCACCGATGGAACGTCTGTGTCCAGGGCGCAGGTCTTGAGCTGTCCAGCCAAGAGCTCGGCTTGGGCAATCGCTTCTTCGATTCTGTTTTTCGTGGTCATGCTCACCCTCCTCGGGGCTAGCATATCCACAAGCCCCAAAGTCAATGCACAGCCCCACAAACAGAAAAACCATCTATGATCAGGCATAGATGGTGTGATGGCAAATGGCGGAGAGAGAGGGATTTGAACCCTCGAGGGGCTTAGAACCCCTACACGATTTCCAGTCGTGCCTGTTCGTCCACTCCAGCATCTCTCCGTGTTTATATATGAACCTTGTGATAAAAGACTGGCGGAGAGGGTGGGATTTGAACCCACGGGACGCTCACGCGCCCAACGGTTTTCGAGACCGCCACATTCGGCCGCTCTGTCACCTCTCCATGCTGTGCTTTCTGCTTCAGCGCAGCCTCTGGAAAAACTCCTGGAGAAGGCTGGCGCATTCCTTCTGGCAGATACCGTCCAGAATCTCCACGGTGTGGTTCAGCCGTTTATCCTGGACCAGATTCATCAGGGAGATTACAGCCCCGGCCTTGGGATCGTAGGCCCCGAACACCAGGCGCCTCAACCGCGCATTGACTATGGCACCTGCACACATGGGGCAGGGTTCGAGCGTAACATATAAATCCGCATTCGTCAAGCGCCAGCTGCCTAGATGCCGGGCCGCCTCACGGATGGCCAGCATTTCAGCGTGGGCCGTGGGGTCGTTGGCTGTTTCCCGGAAGTTGTGCCCCCGGCCGATAATCTCCCCGTCCAGCACCACAACTGCTCCCACGGGGACTTCTCCAGCCGCCAAGGCCAAGCGGGCCTGAGCGAGTGCCTCCATCATGAATCTTCTGTGCACTGCCATCTCCCCCAGCTTCCGCTGCCAGCTTTAACTATACCATAAAGCCGGGCGCCTGACAAGACCCTGGAAAGCCTGGCGCGCAGAAGGCCCCCCCAAGGGGGGACCTCCTTACTTGAAGCCGCCTTCTCGCTGCATTAGGCTCTGCTCAGCCTCAGCAATCATGCGGCGCACCATATGGCCGCCTACGGCGCCACATTCTCGGGAAGAAATGTTGCCCCAATAACCAGACTGATACTCAGGATTGATACCGAGCTCCGAGGCCATTTCATACTTGAAACGGTCCATGGCCTGCCTTGCCTCAGGGACAAGGATGCGGTTTCTCCTGCGCCTCCTGGTCATCCAAGCTTCACCTCCCTTGGTTGAGGGTGCTCCCGCCCCTCAGGCGGGGAGCACCCTGCCGGTGCCACCTACTGGCTGGGCTCAGGCGGGAACTGCCCCCTAAAGCTGGCAGCACCACCCTGGCCGATGAGGGACTGCTGCGCAGCGGCGACCATACGCCTTACCATATGTCCACCGACGGCGCCACACTCGCGGGAAGAAATATTGCCCCAATAACCAGTCTTGTACTCGGGGTTGATCCCTAACTCGGTAGCAACTTCATATTTGAACTGATTCATCGCCTGATATGCTTCTGGAATAACCTTGGTGTTGGAACTAGAAGATCCAAGAGCCATGCCTGTTTCACCTCCCTCTGCTCTGGTACGCATAATGTTCCCGCACCTAGAGGGCGCTAAACAGGTAGACTCCTGGCGATTTTGGCAAAAAAGAAAACCAGCTTGCGCAGCTGGTTTCTTGGGTTCCCAGTTTTCTACTAGAGGCTGATGGCTTCGGTTGGGCACTCATCGGCCGCTTGCTGGCAGCAGCCGGCAGCTTCACAATCGGCGCCATCTTTCACATGGGCCAAACCATCGTCGCGGATCTCAAAAACATCCGGGCAGATGTCGGCACACACGCCGCAGCCAATACAGAGATCGTGGTCAACTTTTGGGTTCATGCAATTTCCTCCTTAGACACCTTATAATTGTTCAAACAGATCCTTGCCTACCCCGCATTCTGGACAAGTCCAGTCATCCGGCAGGTCATTGAAGTCCACGCCAGGCGGGATATCTTGGGTCGGATCGCCTTCTGCTGGATCATAGACATAACCGCAAACAGTGCATTCCCACTTCGCCACTGACTCCACCTCTCTCGGTTTTGTGTTTTCTGTTACATTCTACCTCCACCGAGAAAATCCTACTCTACTCCTGGAGAAGATCGCGAATTGCCGAGGGAACCGAAATGCCATAGGCGTTGTACATGGCCTCAATGACCGGTGCGGTCAGGTTGATGCCTCCATAGATCACGGAGCTCTCTGGCAGGACAACGTCAATGCCCTGCTGCTGAGCCACCTGTTCAATGATCTGCAGAATGAAGGTGATCAGGGCCAAACGCACGTTATGTTCAATCTCTTCAAACTGCTCCTCGTAGCGTGCGGCCAGGGCATCGATCTCTTCTTGAGTCTCCAGCTTCTCTGCTTCAGCCTGAGCCTCGTTGTACAGCCTTTCCGCGGATTCCTGCAGTTCCCGGTTTTTCGCTTCGTACTCCGGATGCGAATAGAACAGGAACTCGAAGTCCACGTAGCCAATGGTGGCGGCAGCAGCCAGTGCAGAAGAAGACAAGACCATAATAAAGACGAGCATTATGCCAAATATCTTTCTTTTCAAGCCGGACACTCCTTTTGATTTCGCTGTCATAGGACTATTCCACCCCCGACATATATTTCCTGCTAATCCTCTGCCTTTTCGGGGGTATCACCCACCAAATCTGCGATGGTCCGGGTGCGCAACACCTTCACAAAGGCCTCCTGGGCCTCCATCCACACCGACTGCATGGGGCATCTGCCCTCCCTGGGGCAGTCGATTTCACCCGCTAGGCACTTGGTGATGGCGATGGGCCCTTCGATGAGCTCAATTACATCCTTGATGGTGATTTCCGCCGGGTCAACTTCCAGGCGCACCCCTCCCCCGGGCCCCCTCACCCCCGTCACCCAGCCTGGAGAGCCCAGGAGCGCGATGATCTGCGGCAAAAAATTAACCGGAATTTCCTGCCGGCTTGCTATCACTTTGGAGGAAATGAACTCGCCAGGATGTTTAGCCAACTCCACCAAAGCACTCACTGCATATTCAGCTTTTCTTGTAATTTCCACGTTTTCTCACCGTCCGTTCCCCCAACCGCCAAGGAACAAAAAAAAGGGGTTTATTATCCATTTACTTACCAAAATTATACTGACTAGAAAAATGTCTGTCAAGAAAGCCAGGCCGATCGTTTGCGCAACTTCACTTGCGCCCCCCTGCCAATCTGTTAAAATAAGATCATTAGGGAAGCGGGGGGTTGTGCCATGGAACGCATTGGCATCATCGATATCGGTTCGAATTCCGTCCGTTTGGTGATTATAGACATCAAAGAAAACCGTGCCCACCACCTCATTGAGAACCTGAAGCGCACAGTGCGGCTGCGCAGCGGTGTAGACCCCCAGGGGTTCCTCACCGAACAGGGTATAGCCAATGCGGTGGAAACCATTGCCCTGTTTGTCAAATTCTGCCAGGCCCGCCAGGTGAAGCGCATCATCGCGGTGGCCACCGCGGCGGTGCGCCAGGCTGCCAACGGCCGGGTGCTGGTGGATCGCATTCTCCAGCAGACGGGGGTCCCGGTGCAGGTGCTCTCCGGCGAAGAGGAAGCTTATCTGGGCTACATAGGCTTGGTGAACAGCACCACGGAAACCACCGGGCTCATGGCGGATTTGGGCGGCGGCTCCCTGAAGCTGGTGGGCTTCAAAGACCGGCTCAACCAGCATTCGGTCACCCTGGACTTCGGGGCGCTCTCTTTGATGGAAAAGTACGAGCTGGGCGATCTGCCCAGGGCCGAAAGCCTCCGGGCCTTTGAAGCGTTTCTGGATGAAACGTTCGCCCAGATACCCTGGCTCGACCAGTATCCCAAGCTCCTGGGCATTGGCGGGACATTCCGCTCTTTAGCTCGGGTCTACCGCCATCATGTGCAGTACGTCCCTGATCTCACCGACGGCATCACCATCCCCGCACCCGCGGTGGAAGAGCTCTACCGCCGGCTCAGCACCATGGACCTGGCCAGTAGGCGCCAAGTGCCTGGTTTGGAGCAGGCCCGGGCCGATCTTATTGTAACCGGACTGGGCGTCATTTATCGCCTGCTGGAGGCGGCCAAGTGCCCCGAGCTCATGGTCAGTGCCAGCAGCATCCGGGACGGGCTTTTCTTCAGGTATCTCTATCCCAGGGATCCCATTTTGTTCAACGTACTCCTGCACCACACCAACAACCTGATCGAATACCACAACCTGGATGAGAACCACCTGCGGCGGGTGTCCAACCTGGCGGTAACCCTTTTTGACCAGCTGGAACCCCTGCACAAACTGGGGAGCAGCGAGCGCAGGCTCCTGCTCATGGCCAGCCTCCTCCACGAACTGGGGGTGGTGGTGAGTGTGGAAAGCCTGGAAAAGCACACCCTCTACACGGTCCTCAATACCCGCTTCTTGAGCCTGGCCCACCGGGAGCGGGTGATCGTGGCCTATCTGGCCGCTTCCCACGATACACCCTTCCGGGCGGGTCTGGCGGACTACATGCAGCACGGACCCCTAAGCGAGGACGATCTCCACGTGATCGCCAAGCTCACCCCCATGCTCCAGCTGGCCCACAGCCTGGACCGCTCCCGGGCGGGCGTGGTCACCCATGTGCGGGCAGAACTGAGCCCGGGGTTGTGCGAGCTTAAAGTCTTTGGCAGCCAGAAGCGGGATCTGGAAATCAGCGACGCGGCCCGCCACGCCTCCGCCTTTGAACGGGAATACGGTGTGCAGCTGGTGGTTTTACCTGGCTAAACCAGTGGCAAAAGGACCTGGCCCATGGGACCGGGTCCTTTTTCTTTTAGGTTATGGAAGCTGCCACCGTCTCGCCCATGGCACGGCAGCGCTTCTCGTCCTCGGCCGTCAAGCCAAAGCGCACCTTCACAGGCGGGTGGCCCACCACCAGGCGCATCTTCTCCAGCCTTTCCTCCAGGAGAGCCACGGCCTCGCCGCTCCAGCCGTAATTGCCAAAGACGGCGGCGGCCTTGCCCTTGGCGGTAATGGCACTGATGGACTCCAAAACCCGCCAGATGGGATAGACCGCATCGGCGTTGATGGTGGGCGAACCCACGATGATGGCATCAAAGGAGCTGACGGCCTCGCTCACTTCCTCGGGGGAGGCACTTGCCGCATCCATGAGCAGCACATCCACCTGGGGGTTGCTGCGGGCTCCTTCGGCGATGAGCTCCGCCATGCGCTTGGTATGCCCGTAGGCGGAAGCGTAGGCAATGACCACCTTTTTGCGTCCCGCCGCCTGCTCTTCGAAGCTCCATTCCTGATAGAGCCGGATAAAGCGCTCCAGGTCCACATCCAAGATGGGGCCGTGGCCCGTGGCGATCATCTCCAGCTGCAGCCCATCCAGTTTGGCCAAGGCCTCCCGCACCTTGGACTTAAAGGGGCCCATGATCTTGTCGAAGTAGTATTCCACCGCGGGGGTGAAGTCCACTTCCTGCTGGCTAGCGAGGATTTTGCCCTCGGGGAAGCAAAAGTGCGAGCCGAAGCCGTCGCAGGTAAACAGCACACCCTCCCCTTCCAGATAGGTCCAGATGGTGTCGGGCCAGTGGAGGAAGGGGGCCATGATGAAGCGCAGCTTGCGGCTGCCCAAATCCAGGATATCATTCTCGCCCACCAGGCGCCCTTGGAACTCCATGTTGACCTGCTCCGAGAGGAACTGCAGTGCCGCGCGGGAACCGTGCACCACCAGATGGGGGGCGCGCCGCAGAAGCTCTTTGATGCTCCCCGAGTGGTCTGGTTCGGTGTGGTTGACGATCAGATGCTTGAGCTTGGCCAGATCGATCCTGGCCTCGAGCTTGGCAAACCATTCCTCCTGGAACTCTTCTTTCACGCCGTCAATTAGAGCCGGTTCCTCGGCCTCAACTAAGTAGGAGTTGTAAGTGGTGCCGTACTCGGTGGGGATGATTACGTCGAAGACCTCCAGATCGGGATCCCGCACTCCCACCCAATGAATGCCGGGACGAATTTCCATGGTATTCACCTCTCAAGAATGATTATCATTCTTAGTAGATGATACCCCTTTTCGTCCCCTTTGACAACCGGGAACAGGCAAAATCCTTACTGCTTTACTAAAATTTTTCCGGCCAGTTGGTGTTGGCCAGCAAAATCCGCACAGCGTCCCCCAGGCCCCGGGCATCTTCGTCGCTGAAACGCCCCAAGGACGGGCTGTCCAGATCCAGAACACCCAAAAGCCGCCCTTCCGCCGTAATCAGGGGGATCACCAGCTCCGAACGGGAGGCTTCATCGCAAACGATATGCCCCGGGAACTGGTGCACATCGGGGACCACGATGGGCTCCCGGCGCTGGGCCGCGCTGCCGCACACCCCTTTCCCCAGGGCGATGCGCACGCAGGCGGGTTTGCCCTGGAACGGGCCCAAAACCAGCTCGCCGTCAATGAGCAGGTAAAAACCAACCCAGTTCAAATCGGGCAGTTCTTGATAGAGCAGGGCAGCTGTGTTGGCCAGGTTAGCCAGCCAGTGATCCTCCCCGGAAAGCAGGCTCTCCAACTTGCTAGCTAGCTCCGCATAGTCGGTGTTGTGCATTTGGGCTCCCTCCTTTTGCTCCAGTATAACGCAGGGAGCAAAAGGAAAACAAGCACCTACTGGATGGCCAGGGCAGTCAGCACATCGTGCTTGATCTTCCGCAGCGAGGTGGACGGCTGGTACATGAGATTGTAGTACAGGGTGAGCATGTGCTTGGTGGAAAAGCGGTGCATGGCCATGGAAATGCTGGCCCGCATCATCTCCTGCCAGCGCGCCCGGTCCTCGTAAAAGGTGGGAATCACCTCTTCCAGCAGCACTTCGTAAAGGGAAAGGGCATCCACCATGGTCTGCTCAGGCCCTTCGTAGCCGCCCCCGAACTGCCAGCCCGTCACCCCATGCAGACAGCCTTCAGGCCACCAGCCGTCCAGCACGCTCAAGTTGAGAACCCCGTTGAGGGCCGCCTTCATGCCGCTGGTACCGGAAGCCTCCAGGGGCCGCTGGGGCGTGTTCAGCCACACATCACAGCCGGCTGTCAGGAGCCGGGCCAAGCCCATGTTGTAATTCTCCAGAAAGACCACGCTGTCCGGGAACCTGTACGCCATTTCCGCGATGTTGGCCACGATCTGCTTGCCCCAATCATCCGCCGGGTGGGCCTTGCCGGAAAAAACCAGTTGAATAGTGCGGTCCTTCAGCAGCGGTTCGATGATATGGGGACGGTGGAAAATCAGGCCGCTGCGCTTGTAGGCGGCTGCCCGGCGGGCAAAACCGATGGTAAGCGCATCTAGATCCAATGCCACCCCTGTGCGGTTTTCCACTTCTTCCAAGAGCTTCTTTTTCACCTGCAGGTGGGCTTTCCAGAGGTTCCCCTGCATGTTGTAGGTTTGGTGGATGAGCTTATGCTGCCAGGTGGGCACGTGCACGCCGTTGGTGATGCTGATGATGGGCGCCGTGCCGGGATTGCCCCGCCACATTGCCCGGGCCGTGGCACCGTGCAGCTGGGAAACCCCGTTGGAGATGTAGCTGAGCCGCAGCCCGGCCACGGTCATGTTGAAGGGATCTCCGCCGATCCGGGCCACTTGATCGTATTCCAAACCCGCCCAGGCCCCCATGTGCTTCAGAAGGCCGTGATCGTGCTCCTCGTTGCCCGCCATAACCGGCGTGTGGGTGGTGAACACGATCTGCTGCCGGGTCTCTTCCCAGGCATGGTCAAAGCCCAAGCCCCGGGACATCTTCTCCCGGATCAGTTCCAGCCCGGCAAACACGGCGTGTCCTTCGTTGAGATGGTAGATATCGGGGTTGAAGCCCAGTTGGTTCAGGGCCCGCACGCCGCCAATGCCCAGCACCATTTCCGCCGCCACCCGTTCCTGGGGTGCGCTGGCGTAGAGCTGTCTGGTAATCCAGCCGTGGGGGCTCCCGGCAAAGTCCGCATCCAGCAGATAGAGGGGAACGTTGCCAAACGCCTCGGTTTTCCAGACCTTGCAGGTTACCTCTTCCCCCCGGATCCACAGGCTCACAGTTACGCCTGTATCCTCCAGATGGGAGCGGTCATAGGTCTGCCGGCAGTGCTGGGGGAAGCCATGCTGATCCAGGAACTGGTCAGAGTAGCCCTCACTCCAGAGAATGCCCACGCCCACCATGGGCAGGTCCAGATCCCGGGCGGTTTTCAGGATGTCGCCCGCCAAAATCCCCAAACCCCCAGAATAAATGGGAAAAGTTTCGTCCAAGCCGAATTCCATGCAGAAAAATGCTACCTTTGGTTGGGGAACAGCTGCCATCTATCATTTATCCTCCCTTTCGTAACTTCGAATTAGATCTGTGTAGTGCTGGATCAATCCGGCAGCCTCTGCTTCCGTTCGCGCTTCACTGTACAGCCTGAACACAGGTTCATCATCATCGGGCACAACCAAAGCCCAGCCTGAACCGGTGTGTTCCTTGATGCCGTCAAAGTAGAGGGTGCGTTCCGGATCCGCGTTTTCCATCAATTTGCGCATGACTGTGCCCTTCTCGCTCCAGGGACAGGGCACCTTGGCCGTCTTCATGTGGGTTTTGCCCTGCCAGGAGCTTAAAGCCACCTGCCCGGAGCTGACCAGCGAAAAGAGCTCGCCTAAGCTGGCCAGAGGCTCAATGTGGGGAAAAATGCAAGGTTCACCCCCGCTGTGGTTGCCCAGCTCTTGCGCCGCTTCCATCCAAAAGAGGGGTTCCAGTTTGGTCACCTGCACCTGCAGCCCCTGGCCCTTGGCCGCCTCCGTCACTGTTTCCGAGAGGTTGACCGGCAGGGCCACTCCCCTTTTGTCTTTGGCTGCCTGGGCCAGGACGAAACCCTTCCACCAATCCTGGTCAGACAGGCGCCGGCCCTGCTCATCCTGGATGTACCATTCTTGGTTCCGCACCACCACGGTGGGCAGGCCCTGCACCTGGTCAGTGACCACCACATAGCCGCTGAGCCTGAAGAAGTCCCGAATCAGCTCGCCTAGGGGATCGTCACCGGGCTCCATGACCAGTCCCACCCGAAACCCTGGGGTGCCGCTGGGATAGTGCCTGGCTAGATGGCGCAGATAGCGCTTGCGCAGACCCGCCACCTGGATGAAATCCCCGAGATCGGCCCCGCCGAAGCGGGGATAGTCCTCCCGCACATAGATACCTTCGATTTTCCGCTGATCCCCTTTGGACAGGGGCCAGCCCCGCTCATCCCAGCATTCGATGAGGACCGCCATGGGGTCCTGGGGATTGGCAGCCACATGCAGCGCCCCGTCCAGAGCCAAAGCCTGGACGCCGAAGCGGGTGAGCCGGCCGGTGACCTCACCCCCATCGTGGACGTGCACACCTCCCCCCCTCAGGCCCACCACTAAGGCCTGCTTGGCCAGATCCGCCGTGGGGGAAAAGTCGCAGGTGACCAAGGCCTTTTTCCCTTCGCCCAGAAACGCTGCGTAGCTCAGCCCAAACTGGGTGATGGTCTCCGGCGTTAAGCTGCCTCGAATGTCTCCGGCAATGCCGAACTTGGTGAAAATGGGCCGCTGTTCCTGGCTGCCCCAGATCACCGAGCGGCCCAGCCTGGTTCCGCTGGGGATGATCTTCTCCGGCCAGATCTTGCTCTTGGGGGCGATGATGCTCATGGCCCCCACGCGCACCTTATCTCCCAGTACTACCCCTTCGTAGATCGCGCTGTCCGGCTCCACAATCGCGTTTTTGCCGCAGACGCAGCCCCTCAGGCGGGCTCCGCGGCCCACCCGCACCCCGGGCCAGAGCAGGGCATGCTTGAGGCTGGCCCGGGCATCCACTTGACAGAAGGGGCCCAGCACGCTGTAGGGGCCCACCTGCGCCCCGGGGCCGATGCGGCAGCCCCGGCCAAGGTAGAGGGGGCCTTCCAGGCGGGCGGCGGGATCGAGCTTCACCCCCTCTTCAATGTAAATGCCCTCCGCCTGGGCGTCGGGCAGCTCTAGGCTCACCTTCCCGTCCAAACAGTCCTTTTGGGCCTGGCGGTAGATTTCCAGATTCCCCACATCGGACCAGTAGCCCCCGGCTACGTAGCCAAACAGGGGAGCACCCCGGCGGAGCAGCTCGGGGAACACGTTTTGGCTGAAGTCCACCTTCTGCCCAGGGGCGATGTAGTCAAGCACCTCCGGCTCTAGGATGTAGATGCCAGTGTTCACTGTATCGCTGAACACCTGGCTCCAGGTGGGTTTTTCCAGGAATTGGGTGATCCGGCCGCTTTCCCCGGTGAGCACCACCCCGTAGTTCAGGGGGTTTTCCACCCGCGTCAAAACCAGCGTGGCCAGGGCACCCTTTTCCCTATGAAAAGCCACCGCCGAAGTGAGGTCGATATCGGTGAGGGCATCGCCGCTCATAACCACAAAGGTGCTCTGCAGCATCTGGGCCGCGTTTTTCACGCTGCCCGCGGTGCCCAGGGGTTCCTGTTCTATGTAATACCCAAGATGCAGTCCCCAGGCACTCCCGTCCTGGAAGTACTCCGTCACGTCTTGGGGCAGATACCAGAGGGTGCAGGCGATGTCGCTGAAGCCATGCCGCTTCAGGAGTTTGAGGATGTGCTCCATCATGGGCTTGTTCAAGATGGGCACCATGGGTTTGGGCACAGAGCAGGTTAAGGGCCGCAGCCGGGTGCCTTCACCTCCCGCCATGATTACGGCTTTCATGGACACTGCCCCCTTTCCTCAGTGCCTCCGCTGTGAGCTGGTAGCGGTCGTAGAGCACCTCTGCTTCCCGCTGGGGCAGGGTCTGCCGGTAGCTTTCCACAGTCCTTTGGGCAATCTGTTTCCAGTCGAACTTCTCCACCAGCTCCCGCGCGGCCCGCTCCACAAGCCGGCGGGCCAGTGGCTTGTCGTTCAGCAGGCGGATGATGCAGTCCGCGAGCGAGTTGGCATTGCCTGCATAGAAGGTGAGCCCGTTCACTTCGTGGCGCACCGTTTCGGCAAAGCCGCCCACATCGCTCACGATGACCGGCGCGCCCCCCGCCATGGCCTCCAGGGCCACCAGGCCGAAGGGCTCATAGCGGCTGGGGAACACCGCCGCATCGGCCAAGTGGTACAAGCTGTTCCGGGTGAGATCATCCACATAACCTGCAAACAGGACCTTTTCGCCCAAACCCAGCTCCCAGGCCTGCCTCTTCAGGTCATTATGGCAGGGCCCATCCCCGGCGATGATGAACTTGGCCTGGGGACGGTGGGCCAGCACCTTGGGAGCTGCGGCCAGGAGCAGATCCACCCCTTTTTCAAAGACATGCCGCCCCACATAGAGCACCATCTCCTCTTCAGGCGCGGCCCACTGGCGCCGCCACTGATCCAGATCCCGGTGCACGCTGGCAAAGGTTTCCGGGCGGACTCCGTTGGGAATCACAGTAAGCTTATCCTCAGGGACCTGAAAGATCCTGCGAAGCTCAGCGCGCATTGACTCGCTGCAGCAGATCACCCGGTAGGACTCGTAGGTGAGCCACCACTCCAGGTCACTGATGTGCCGCTGCAGATCGTTATGCAGCCCGCTGTTGCGGCCCCACTCGGTGGCGTGAATCGTGCAGACCAAGGGAATCTGAAAGGCGTGCTTGAGCACCTTGGCGCTGGGTGCCACCAGCCAATCGTGGGCGTGAATAAGATCGAAACCGCCCTGGTTCAAAAGCTCAATTCCCTTTTGCGTCAGGTGGCAGTTCTGCAGATACACCTCCCCTAAAAAATCCAGGGCCTTGGGCAGGAACTGATTCACCCTGAACACCCGGACCCCCGCTTGGTATGCACTCTGCTCACACTGGGGCGCATCGGTGGTTACCACCGCAACTTCATGGCCCAAGGCGGCCAGAGCCTGCGACAAATCGGCCACTGCCCTGGCTAGACCGCCCACTACCTTGGGAGGATACTCCCAGGACAACATCAAGATCTTCACTTCAGGTCACCATCCTCCAAGCTTCCTCTCGAATCAGCATGCCCTGAAACGCCTGGTATTATTAGGAGGATTATGGGCCCAAGTCGCCAAATAGAAAAACGGACAATGAGTAGAAGGAGACTAGTTCATGCGCAAGTTTCATCAAAACCGGCAGGCGATCTACGCCTTCCACCCCTGGCAGGTGGTGGAGACGGAGTTCCGTCCGGAGCATAATCACCGCAGTGAAGCGATTTTTTCCTTAGGCAATGGCTATCTGGGCATGAGGGGAACCTTTGAAGAAGGGCTGCCCAGCCACATCCCCTCCACGCCCGGCATCTACATCAATGGGATCTATGAAACAGAGCCCATCATCTATGGCGAGTTCATGGCCAAACAGCCCCAGAACTACCAGACCATGATCAACGTCACCGACTGGAAGGGGCTGAAGATCCTCGTGGAGCACGAGGAGTTTTCCATGCTCCAGGGCCAACTAGAGCAGTACGTCCGGGTGCTGGACCTCAAAGAAGGGGTTCTCCGCCGGGAACTGGTCTGGTGCAGCCCCAAGGGCAGGCGGGTCAAACTGACCTTTGAGCGGTTCATCTCCCAGGTGGAAAAACACCTAGCCTACCAGCGCTGCACCGTTACACCCCTGGGTTGGTCCGGTCAGATCACCATCCGCTCCCAGGTGAACGGCGCGGTGCGCAATTACCATCATCTCCGGGAACCGGCTTTGGAGGTGCTCTCCACAACCCACACCAACGAAAGCGGGCTGATCATCTCCAAAACCAAAAAAAGCCAGATCGCCGTGGCCTGCGCAGTCAGCCATGCGGCTGAGCCTGCCGCCTCCATCATGGGCTCAGCCGGCAGCGAGTGTCTGGACTTTGTGGTCCGCTTCCAGGCGGAGCCGGGTCAAACTTACACGCTGGAGAAATATGTGGCCATGGCCACCTCCCGGGATGTGGCCCAGGAGCACCTGGGCAGCTTTGTGCAGCGTTTGGTGCAGAGGAGTGCGGAACTCGGCTACGCGCGGGCCAAAAATGACCATGTGGAGTTCTTGAGCAGATTCTGGGAGGATGCCGATGTGGAAATCGAGGGGGATCTCGCCCTGCAGCAGGGCGTGCGGTTCAATGCCCTGCAGCTTCTGCAGTCCACCGGCCGGGATGGGAGGACCAATATCGCGGCCAAGGGCTTAAGCGGCGAGCACTATGAGGGCCACTATTTCTGGGACACCGAAACTTACATCATCCCCTTCTTCCTCTACAGCCGGCCGGACATCGCCCGCAAACTCCTCGAATACCGCTACAGCATCTTGGATGCGGCCCGGGAAAACGCCAAGCGCATGCGGGATAGGGGGGCGCTTTTCGCCTGGCGCACCATCAACGGCCAGGAGGCCTCAGGGAACTTTTTGGGCTCCACGGTCCAGTACCATATCAACGCGGCGGTGGCCTATGCCATCCACAAGTACGTGGAAGCAACAGAGGATTGGGATTTCCTGGCGGAGATGGGCGCGGAGATCCTCTTTGAGACCGCCCGCTGCTGGGCCAGCCGGGGCGTGTTCCTGGAAGCCCGGGGCGGCAAGTACTGCATCAACGAAGTGTGCGGGCCCGATGAGTACAAGCCGGGCGTGAACAACAACTGCTACACCAACTACATGGCCCAGTTCAACCTGGGGTATGCCCTGAAGGCCCGGGACATCTTGGCCGAGAAATATCCGGAAAGGTATGCCGAACTCAAGGACAGGCTCCAGCTCCAAGATGAGGAGTTTGCCCTCTGGCAGAAGTGCGCCGACAACATGTACCTGCCCTTCCACGAGGAGCTGGGGATCCACCCCCAGGATGATTCGTTCCTGTACAAGGATCCCATCGATATCGATTCCATCCCAGAAGAGGAGATCCCCTTGGTGGCCAACTGGCACCCCTTGGTGATCTGGCGCTACCAGGTGATCAAGCAGGCGGATGTGATTCTGCTCATGTTCCTCCTGGGCGATCAGTTTACCCTGGAGGAAAAGAAAGCCAATTTCGACTACTACGAGCCCAAGACCACCCATGACTCGTCCCTCTCCCCGGCCATCTACAGCATCATCGCCGCGGAGATCGGCTACAGGGAGTTTGCCTACAACTACTTCCTGCAGACGGTGCGCCTCGATCTCGATGACTACAACCGCAATGCCTGGCAGGGACTGCACACCGCCTGCATGGCCGGATCCTGGATGGGCATTGTCAACGGCTTTGCCGGCATGCGCACCTTCGGCGGGCAGTTGAGCTTTAGGCCCTTCCTGCCGGACAAATGGCAGCGCTACAGCTTCAAGGTGAAGTTCAGGGGGGCACGCCTGCAGATCACAGTCCTTCCTGGCCAGGTGGAATACCAGCTGTTGGCGGGGGAGTCTCTATCTTTTTACCATTTTGGGCAACCGGTTACATTGGCTTCTGGAGAGGCTTTGCGTCTGGAAATCCCCAGCTAAAAGAAGGTGAAACAATGAAAAAGACGTTGGCCATCTGCCTGCTGCTCCTTTTCGCCGCGCTGTTCAGCCCTTCAGCTCAGGGGCAGGATCAGCTGGTGATCCTGCACACCAACGACCTCCACGGCCAGTCCCTGGCCCGCCTGGCCACCCTCCTGGCGGAGCAGCGGGAGCTCCATCCCGATCTGCTCTGGGTGGATGCGGGCGACCTTTTCTCCGGCACCGCCATCTCCAACCTGCTGCAGGGAAAGGCGGAAGAAGCGGCAGTGCTGGAGCTGGGCCTGGATGCCATCGCCTTGGGTAATCATGATTTCGACTTCGGCCTGGAGGCCGTGCACCGTTCGCTCCAGGCTGGGGTACCCTGGGTAGCGGTGAACGTGCTGCAGCAAGACGGTACCCACCTGGCAGCTCCCTTTTTCCTCAAGCAGGTGGGGGATGTCCGGGTGCTCATCACGGGGGTAGCTACGCCCGCTACGCCCCGCATGTCCTTCCCCGAGCATGTGGCGGGACTCACCTTCGCCGATCCCGCTGCTGCCCTCGGGCAGCTCCTGGAAGAGCAGGCCGGTGCCTTTGATATCTGCCTGGTCCTCTCCCACCTAGGTTACGGGGAGGATCTGCTCCTGGCCCAACAGGTGCCGGGGATCAAGGTGATTATCGGCGGCCACACCCACACGGTGCTCAGCAGGCCGGTGCGGATCGGGGACACCCTGATCTGCCAGGCCGGTGCCAACGGCGAATACCTCGGTAGGGTAGTGATCAACCTGGAGGAAGGCTATCCTGCCCAGGGAGAGCTTCTGCGCATCGAGGCCAGCACTCCTCCCCACCCCCGCTTTGTGGAACTGGACCAGCATTTTGAGGACCTCTTCGCCGCCCAGCTGGATGAGGTCATCGGCTACTCCCGCTTCGGCTATGTGAAAAACGGGATGGGCATCCTCCTGACCAGGGCACTTCAGGAGTTCACGGGGGCAGATGCGGCCCTCTACAACGGCGGCGGCGTGCGTGCGGGTCTCCCCCGGGGTGCGGTCACCCGGCGGGATGTGTTCGCGGTGGAGCCCTTCGGCAACCAGGTGGTGGTGGTTACCCTCACCGGGGCCCAGATGGCGGAGCTGCTGGAGATCAAGTCCCTCCGCTCCAGCGACTTTTTCGAGGGGCCCCGCCTCGTGGATACAAGCAAGACTTACCGCATCGCCACCAGCGACTTTCTAACCACCCCAGAGTCCAGCTACCCCATGCTGGCAGCCGGGGAAATCCACAAGCTCGGTGTGCCGGTGCGGCAGGTTCTGGAAGACTACTTAAGGGAACAGGTTCTGGAAAAAGCAGAGCAGGGTGTCCGGTGAGGAACACCCTGCTTTTTTGCGGAAGTTTCAGGCGCTTAGCACATGGGCGAGAACAGGTAGTGATAGACCAGCTTGGCCGTGTTGATCAGCGCATCTACATGGGTGCGCTCAAAGGCGTGGGAGGCATCGATGCCGGGACCCACCAGGCCGTGCACCAAATCGTGCCCTGCCCGCAGGGCAGCACTGGCATCGGAGGCGTAAAAGGGGAAGATATCCAGCTTATACCCCAGCTGATGTTCCTGGGCCAGCTCCACTAGATGCTGCCGCAGCCTAAGGTCATAGGGGCCGGAGCTATCCATGGCGCAGATGGAGACCGAGTATTCATCGCCCTTCTGCCCATCGCCGATGACCCCCATATCCACCACCAGGTATTCCACAACCTCAGGGGGAATGCTGGAACTGCCGCCATGGCCGATCTCCTCGTAGTTAGAGAAGAGGACGTGGGTGGTGTAGGGCAGCTCCAGCTGGTTTTCCTGGATTTCCTGGAGCAGGTAGAGCAGGACCCCGGCTCCCGCCTTATCGTCCAGATGCCGGGATTTGATAAAGCCGTTGGGCAGGATCTCCGTCCTGGGGTCAAAGGCCACAAAATCGCCCACTTGGATACCTAAACGCTCCACATCTTCGGCGCTGGAAACCTTGGCATCGAGGCGGACCTCCATGTTCTCCTGGCTGCGCTCCGCCTTACCGGCATCCTTGTACACATGCACCGAGGTCTGGTGCATCAAGATGGTCCCGGAGTAGCTTTCCCCGCTGTCGGTGAAGATCTGGCAGTACTCCCCCTCCAGATGCGCCCACTGGGAACCGCCGATCAGAGCCAGGCGGAGCCGTCCGCTGCTTTTGATCTCCTTGACCATGGCCCCCAGCGTATCCACATGGGCCGATAGCATGCGCTGCTCAGCTTGGTTTTTCCCCGGCAGCGTGGCAATTAACCCGCCCTTGCGGTTCTGGGTACAGGCGATACCTACGCTTTCCAGCTTATCCCTGATGTGCGCGATGATGCGGTCCGTGAACCCCGAGGGACTGGGGATGGACACCAGTTCATGAATCAACTGTAGAAGTTCGTTGCCATTAAAAGTAACAGGCACGGCAATCCTCCTCTCCAAGGGCATTATTTGACGCCTGCCCGTCCATCCCTCTATTTGGCAGAGAAAATCCTGATAAGGACCTACCCTTTCCCGCACACTAACGGCAAGGGGGGAGTCTATGTCCGCCCAGAAACGAAAAGGTTTAAAGATCAGAGTTCGGCCCATTGAGGAGCACTCCACTGCGGCCTGGGCCAATATTGACAGGGAGGAGGGGATAGCTAAGGTTCCCATTCCCAGCACAGATTTTGTGAAACTGGCCCGGGATTGGGTAAATCACAACCAAAAATGAGGGAGTGTCCTGGCCCGGCCAGGGCACTCCCTGTTTTGCTTTTTAGGATGGGGCCTCCGCCAGGCGGCGGTAGGCCGCCAGACGTCCCAGGGCATCCTCCTGGGCAGCGCTAAAAAGCTTCTCCGCCTCCTCTGGGAAAGCTCTCCCCAGGGAAGAATAGCGGATCTCGCTCAAGAGGAAATCCCGGAAGGAGCCGGTTGGATCTTTGGAATCCAGGCTGAAGGGGTTTTTCCCTTGGGCCTTCAGCAGCGGGTTGTACCTGTAGAGATGCCAGTAGCCCGCCTCCACCGCCCTTTTTTCCTGCATGATGCTGGTGCCCATCCCGGTGCGGATGCCGTGGTTGATGCAGGGTGAATAGGCAATGATCAGGGAAGGACCCGGGTAGCTTTCCGCCTCCAGGATGGTGCGGATGGTGTGGTTCATGTTGGCCCCCATGGCGATCTGGGCCACATAGACATAGCCGTAGGTCATGGCCATGAGCCCCAGATCCTTTTTTCCCACCCGCTTGCCCGAAGCGGCGAATTTGGCCACGGCGGCCTTGGGCGTGGCCTTGGAAGATTGACCGCCGGTGTTGGAGTATACTTCCGTATCCAGAACCAGGATGTTCACATCGTCGCCCAGGGCCAGCACATGGTCCAACCCGCCGAAACCGATATCATACGCCCAGCCATCTCCCCCGATGATCCACTGTGATTTTTTCGCCAGGTGCTCCCTTCTCTGCAGGATCTCCTCCACCAGGGGATCCACATCCACCTCCCGCTCCAAAAGGCGCAGAAGTTCCCGGCTGGCCTGGGCGGAAGCTATGGTATCCTCCCGATCCTGCAGCCACTTTTCCCCAGCCGCCTTCAGCTCCGGGCTCACCCGTTTGGTCAAAAGCTCCTCTACCAAAGACGCCACCTGTTGGCGCAGCTGCTTGGTGGCTAAACGCATCCCCAAGCCGAACTCTGCGTTGTCCTCGAAGAGGGAGTTGGCCCAGGCCGGTCCCTTCCCTTCCGGCGTCACCGTGTAGGGGAAGGAGGGCGCGCTGGCGGAGTAGATGGAGGAGCAGCCCGTGGCGTTGGCGATGATCATCTGCTCACCGAAAAGTTGGGTGAGCAGGCGCAGATAGGGCGTTTCGCCGCAGCCGGGGCAGGCCCCGTGGAACTCAAAGAGGGGCTGGCGAAACTGGCTGTTCTTCAAAGTCCGCCAGTCCACCAAAGGCGCCTTATTGCTAACCGTCTGCGCAAACAGCCAGTTTTCCCGCTGGACGGCAATCTCCTGGTCCGCGGGCTGCATGATCAGAGCCTTCCCGGGCGCGGGGCACACATCGGCGCAGTTGCCGCAGCCGGTGCAGTCCAAGGGGCTCAACTGAATCCGGTAGCCCAGTCCCTCCAGCCCCTTGCCCACCGCCGGTTTGGTATGGAAGCTCTTTGGTGCCCTGGCCAGCTCTTCCCCGTCCAAGAGATAGGGGCGGATCACCGCGTGGGGACAGACAAAGGAACACTGATTGCACTGGATGCACTTTTCCAGCTGCCACTGGGGGATAGTCACGGCGATACCCCGCTTTTCATAGGCTGTAGTGCCGTTGGGGAAGGTTCCATCGGCGAAGCGGGCCAAGGCGCTCACGGGCAGGTCATCCCCCTCCATACGCTGCATGGGCACCTGGATCTCTGCCACGAAGGGAGGCGCGCCCACAAGGTCTGCCCCTTCGTCCTCCTCCGGCAGCTCTGCCCATTCAGGGGGAACCTTGATTTCCTTGAGTTCGGCTGCTCCCCGGTCGATGGCGGCTACGTTCATCTCCACAATCTCTTTACCTTTGCGCCCGTAGAGCGTCTCCACCGAGGATTTCAGATAGCTTAAGGCCTCCTCCACCGGGATCACCTGAGCCAGTTTAAAGAAGACCGCCTGCATCACCATGTTGATGCGGTTGCCCAGCCCCAGTTCCCCGGCGATCTTGATGGCATCGATGGTGTAAAAGCGCACCTTTTTCCGGGCCAGGGTCCTTTTGGTGGCCGCGGGGAGGTTCTCCTCCAGCTCCCTGCCTTCCCAGGGGCAGTTGAGCACGAAGATACCGCCTGGTTTGATCCCCTTGAGCAGGTCGTAATTGTGCACAAAGGCTTTGTTGTGGCAGGCGATGTAGTCCGGATGGTCCACCAGGTAGGGCGCCTTAAGGGGCTCTTTTCCGAAGCGCAGGTGGGAAACGGTGGTGCCCCCAGACTTTTTGCTGTCGTAGTAAAAGTAGGCCTGCACATGGAGGTCGGTGTGGTCGCCGATGATCCGGATGGCTTCCTGGTTGGCCCCCACGGTACCATCGGAGCCCAAGCCCCAGAATTTGCAGGCGATGGTGCCCTCCGGGGTGATGTCCAAAGGCTCCCCCACCGGCAGGGAAGTGAAGCTGAGGTCGTCGTTGATCCCGATGGTGAAGCGATCCTTGGGCTGATCCTGCTGGAGGTTGTGGAACACGGCGGCGATCTGCGCAGGCGTGGTGTCCTTGGAGCCCAAACCGTACCTGCCCCCCACCACCGTAGGCCGGCTCTCCAGCGCCTGGCAAGCCTTGACCACATCCAAATACAGGGGCTCCCCGGGGGAACCGGGCTCTTTCGTCCTGTCCAAAACGGCGATCTTGCGGACCGTTGGCGGCAGAGCCTCCAGGAAATGGCTCTCGGAAAAGGGTCTGTACAGACGCACCTTCACCACACCCACCCGGCGGCCCTGCTTGCGCAGGTGGTCCACGGTGCTCTCTAGGGTATCGCAGACCGAACCCATGGCCACCACAACCTCCTCCGCCTGGGGATGGCCGTAGTAGTCAAAGAGCCCGTAGCGCCGGCGGGTGAGGGTGTGGAAGCGATCCATGTATTCCTGGACAATACCGGGGACCGCTGCGTAGAAGGGGTTGGCCGCCTCCCTGCCCTGGAAGTAGATGTCGGGGTTCTGGGCGCTGCCCCGGGTGACGGGACGCTCAGGATTCAGGCCCCGCCTGCGAAATCTCTCCAGGGCCTCTAGATCTAGAAGCTGGGCCATTAAGTCGTATTCCACCGTTTCGATTTTTTGGTATTCATGGGAAGTACGGAATCCATCGAAAAAGTGGAGAAAGGGCACACTAGCCTTAAGGGCAGCTAGGTGGGCGATGCAGGCCAGGTCCATCACTTCCTGCACATTGGAGCTGGCCAACATGGCCACCCCCGTCTGGCGGCAGGCCATGACATCCTGGTGATCCCCGAAGATGGAGAGGGCGTGGGCGGCAATGGCCCTGGCGCTCACATGGATCACGCCGGGCAGCAGTTCACCCGCGATCTTGTACAAGTTGGGAATCATGAGCAAAAGCCCCTGGGAGGCGGTGAAGGTGGTGGTCAGGGCCCCGGCGGCCAGGGAGCCGTGGAGGGCCCCAGCCGCGCCGATTTCCGACTGCATCTCCACCACTTCCACCACCTGGTCGAAGAGGTTTTTGCGGCCGTGGGCGCTCCACAGATCCACCAGCTCCGCCATGGGCGAGGATGGGGTGATGGGATAGATGGCGCAAACTTCGGTAAAGGCGTAGGCCACATGGGCGGCGGCTTCATTGCCGTCCATGGTGTGGTATTTTTTCATGCTCGAACCTCCACTTTCATTTTTCCTAGCTAGTATTTGACAGTTGTGTGTTCTCATACCACCGGGGGAAGGGGCCGCTTTCTTGCGAATTTCGGAAAGAGGGGGCGAAAACTTGCGCCTTTTGCCCCGGGATGTTCAGCCCTAAATCGATATTCATCACCCCGGAAAAGCTCGGGAAAATAGGCACAAAAGGCTTTTCCGCAAGCAGGATTCCCCTCGGCGATTGTGTAATATGTTACGTGCGAACTTAAGAACTAAGGCAAAGGAGGTTGAAAAGTGATCGCCTTAGATAAAGAAACTTGGGAAGAACATGTTCCCAATTCCACCGGCTGGGTCGTGGTGGATTTTTGGGGTCCCCGCTGCAAGCCCTGCCTGGCACTTATGCCCCACATAGAGCGCCTTGCAGAGAAGTACGGAGACAAGATGAAGTTCTATTCCTTGGATACTTCCAAGGCCATGCGCTTGGCCATTTCTCAAGGTGTGATGTCGCTGCCAGTCATCGCCTTTTATTATGATGGCGAGAAAAAGGCGGAACTGAGCGGCGAGTTCACAGCTGAGGATGTGGAAAAGAAGATCTTGGAGTTGCTCGGCTAAAGCTTGCCAAAGGAGGTGAGTGTGTGCAGTTTACCTTAGGTACTATCTTCATCGAGGATCTGCAGTTCGGTCCCCGCACAGAGGTGAAGGACAAAACCCTCTACGTCAACAAGGAGGAACTCACCCAGCTGCTGCTCCAGGACGAGCACCTGCAGTCGGTGAGCATCGAGATCGCCCACCCCGGCGAGTCCGTGCGGATCATGCCGGTGAAAGACGTCATCGAGCCCAGGGTCAAGCCGGACCAGGAGGGGGGCATCTTCCCCGGATTGGTGAGCAAGATGTTTCCAGCAGGTGTAGGCCGCACCCATGTGCTCAAGGGCGTGAGCGTGGTCACCACAGGCCGGATCGTGGGCTACCAAGAGGGCATCATCGATATGCAGGGACCAGGCGCCGAGCTGACCCCCTTTTCCCAGCTGCATAACCTGG
Source organism: Candidatus Darwinibacter acetoxidans (assembly GCF_041936445.1). Taxonomy (NCBI): domain Bacteria; kingdom Bacillati; phylum Bacillota; class Clostridia; order Candidatus Darwinibacteriales; family Candidatus Darwinibacteriaceae; genus Candidatus Darwinibacter; species Candidatus Darwinibacter acetoxidans. The sequence goes on from NZ_JBHGXH010000287.1 coordinate 26,417, forward strand.
TTATTGTGGCGGAGCCGGTTGCCGGGGTCACTCCCCACCAGCATGAAGCGGCGCTGCGGAAAATGGGCCTGCGGGCCGCCAACTACCTCGGGGAAGCGGCGCGCGCCTTGACGCCAGATGAGACCGCCACCTACGAGCTTTTGCCCCTGCACGAATACCACAGGCGCTATCCAGATCTGCCCAAGGTCGCCTACGTCTACATGCTGCAGAGCCAGGGCCTGCTCCACGACACCTATTACTACGGCGTCGACGTGAAAAACATGGTGCCCACCTTCATGCAGCCAACGGAAGTGATGGACGGGGCCATTGTCAGCGGCAACTGTGTTTCCGCCTGTGACAAGAACACAACCTACCACCACTTGAACAACCCGGTCATTCACGACCTGCTGAAGCGCCACGGCACAGACCTCTGCTTTGTGGGCTGCGTAATTACCAACGAGAACGTGACCCTGCTTGACAAGCAAAGGTCCAGCGATCTTGCGGCCAAGCTCGTGGAATACCTGGGTGTAGATGGGGTCATCATCAGCGAAGAAGGTTTCGGCAACCCCGACACAGACTTGATCATGAACTGCACGAAGATCGAGCAGAAAGGGATCAAAACTGTCCTGATCACCGATGAATATGCGGGTCAGGACGGCACATCCCAGTCCTTGGCGGATGGCAGCCCGCTGGCGGATGCCATTGTCAGCGGCGGCAACGCCAATGCCCTGGTAACTCTGCCCCCCATGGACAGGGTGATCGGCAGCATCGATCCTGTGGAAGTGATTGCCGGCGGCTTCAAAGGAAACCGCAATCCCGACGGTTCCATCACCGTGGAACTGCAGGCCATCATCGGGGCCACCAACGAGCTTGGTTTCAACAGGTTGACGGCTCGCGAATACTAAAACATCAGAAGGAGGAATCGGTCCATGGTCGATCTCAAAGGCAAATACGTGGCCATTATCGGTGACCGCGATGGCATCCCCGGGCCAGCCATTGAGGAATGCCTCAAGGATACCGGCGCCATCATCGGCTTTTCCACCACCGAATGCTTTGTCTGAACGGCCGCAGGAGCAATGGACATGGAGAACCAAACTCGCGTGCTCGAGTTGGTTGAAACGCATGGTAAGGATAACGTGGTTGTGGTTTTAGGCGGAGCAGAAGCGGAGGCTTCCGGCCTCGCCGCCGAAACAGTGACAACCGGAGATCCTACCTTCGCCGGTCCATTGACAGGAGTTCAGTTAGGACTCCCCGTTTACCATATTTTCGAACTGAAGGACATCATCCCGGAAGACGTCTGGGAAGAGCAGATCAGCATGATGGAAATGGTTCTAGATGTAGATGAAATTATCAAGGAGGTCGCCACCTACCGCGAACGGAATGGGGGGTAGAATTTGGAAACAAAGCGCATAGTTCTCTATCTTAACCAGTTCTTTGGGCAAATTGGCGGCGAAGATAAGGCCGATACTCCACCCCAAAGCGTGGCTAAGGCTGTGGGACCGGGTCTGGGACTCCAAGCCCACCTGCCCGAGAACTGCCAGATCGTGGGTACCATCATCTGCGGTGACGGCTACTTCAACGAAAACCTGGAGGAAGCAAGCCTAGCCGTGCGCCAGATGCTGGAAGAGTTCTCCCCCCATGTGGTAATTGCCGGCCCGGCCTTCAATGCTGGGCGCTACGGGATGGCCTGTGGTATGGTGGGCAAAATCGCCCACGACATGGGCATTCCAGCCGTCTCGGGCATGTACCCGGAAAACCCAGGTGTGGAGACCTACCGCCAATATCTGTATATCATCGAAACAGGCAACTCCGCCGCCAGCATGCGCACCGCGCTGCCCGCGATGGGCAAGCTCGCCGGCAAGCTGGCCAATGGCGAACCCATCGGTCCACCGGCGGAAGAGGGCTATCTAAGCCGCGGTATCCGCAGGAACGTCTTTGTGGAAAAGCGGGGATCGGAGCGGGCCATTGAGCTTCTGCTCAAGAAGATCAAGGGCGAGCCCTTTGAGACCGAGTATCCCATCCCCCACTTCGATCGGGTGGAGCCTGCGGCGGCCATTGCCGATTTGAGCAAGGTAACAGTGGCCCTGGTCACCAGCGGCGGCATTGTCCCCAAGGGCAACCCCGACCGCATTGAAGCATCCAGCGCTTCCCGCTATGGGAAATACAGCATTGCAGGTGTGGAAGCCCTCACCGCCGATGCCTTTGAAACGGCCCACGGGGGCTATGACCCTGTCTACGCCAATGACAACCCCAACCGGGTGGTGCCCGTGGATGCCCTGCGCCAGCTGGAGAAAGAGGGCAGAATCGGCAGGCTCTTCCCCTATTTCTACTCCACCGTGGGCAACGGGACATCGGTGGCCAATGCCAAGAAGTACGCGGCGGAAATCGCCGCGGAGCTGGTCAATGAAGGCGTGCAGGCTGTCATCCTCACCAGCACCTGAGGGACCTGTACTCGTTGCGGCGCAACGATGGTCAAGGAAATCGAACGGAAAGGCATCGCTGTTGTGCATGTGTGCACAGTGACACCCATTTCCCTCACTGTGGGAGCCAACCGCATCGTTCCAGCGGTGGCCATCCCCCACCCCTTAGGGAACCCGAAACTCACTGCCCAAGAGGAGTTTAACTTACGGAAGAAGCTGGTGGAAAAGGCGCTGCAGGCCCTGACCACACCCGTTACAGAGCAGCACGTCTTTGAAGACTAACACAAGGGGTCCCGCCCATGGGACCCCTTGATCCTGTGGAGGTGAATTGCTTGACCAATCCTGTCATTAAGGCAGCCAGCTACTGCCTCTTCCATGCACCGGATATGGTTCTAACCCACGGCACAACACTTATGATTGAGCGGGACAAGAACCCCGCTTCGCCTCTGCTCACCGCGGCCAAGGAAGCCCTGCGGCCCTTTGAGGAAGTGGTGGCCTATCCGCCCAACCAGGTGTATATCGGCAACCTTACACCGGAAGAGCTGGCGGAAATCCCCCAGCCGTGGTACGCCAACCCGGTGGAGGCCAAAAGGGAGGGGCGCTTTGGCGAGATCTTCCCCTTGGACGAACTGATCGCCATGATGAAGATCGCCGACGCCTTCAACTTGGTAGTCCTGGAAGAGGGCTTCGCCCAGGCCATGGTGGAAAAGCTCGCCAGCCATCCTCTCTTTACAGAGCAAGACCTGGCCGTTTTGGGGAAAGCCCAGCCCCTCGCGGATATCCAGGAGCTTCTGGACAAGAAGACCGCGGTACCCCTGGAATTCCAGGGCGAGATCGTGGGCTGCGTGAAGCAGGCCCACGAGTGGGATGTAAACCTCAAGGCCGATGTGATGTTTGAGAACCTGGCGGCCAAAGCCAGCGGAGCATGGGCCCTGCGGCACCTCTTGTGGAAGAACGGGCTTGATCCCGCCATTGTGGAGTACATTATCGAAACCTCCGAAGAGGCCTGCGGCGATATGAACCAGCGGGGCGGCGGCAACTTCGCCAAGTCCATCGGCGAAGTGTGCGGCTGCATCAACGCCACCGGTTCCGACACCCGCTCCTTCTGCGCCGGACCAGCCCACGGCATTGTCAACGCCGCGGCTTTGGTGAAATCCGGCATCTACAAGCACGTTGTGGTCCTGGGGGGCGGTGCCGTAGCCAAGCTGGGCATGAACTGCCGGGATCACATTAAGAAAGATGTGCCTGTCCTGGAAGATGTACTGGGCTCCTTTGCTGTGCTGATCAGCGCCGATGACGGCATCAGCCCCATCATCCGCACCGACAGCATCGGACGCCACCGCATCGGCACAGGTTCTTCGCCCCAGGCGGTGGTCACCTCCCTGGTGACCGATCCCTTGAGTGCGGTGGGCCTGACCATCACCGATGTGGACAAATTTAGTGTGGAAATGCAAAACCCTGAGATCACCTCCCCCGCGGGCGCCGGTGATGTGCCCCTGGCCAACTACAAAATGATCGCAGCCCTCGGCGTGAAGCAGGGCGTCCTGCAGCGCACGGAACTGGACAGCTTCGTGCAAAAGCACGGCCTCAAGGGCTGGGCTCCCACCCAAGGACACATTCCCTCCGGGGTTCCCTACGTGGGCTTTGCCCGGGAAGGCATCCTCAGCGGCCAGATGCGGAGGGTCATGATCGTGGGCAAGGGCAGCCTTTTCTTGGGCCGCCTGACCAACCTGTTCGACGGGATTTCCTTCCTCCTGGAGGCGAACCCGGGTAAAGAAGGGGCCCGCACCGTGGAGCCGGAGGAAGTGGTCACGGTGGGTGTCACCCTCCTCGGAAGCGAACACGGTCTGGAAGAGGTGCTCAGGGGTGCAGAACTGGCCCAGAAGCGCAGCCGCGGCCTAAGGGTGGTGGCTATAGGACCCAAGTGCGAAACCTCCCTGACGGTTATGGAAGCTAACACCGAAGATGAACAGCACAAGGTCATGCAAGAACTGCTGACCACGGGGCAGATCGACGCCTGCGTCACCATGCACTACAACTTCCCCCTGGGCGTGACCACCATCGGACGCGTTGTGGCCCCCGCCAGCGGCAGGGAAATGCTCATCGCCTCCACCACCGGTATGTCCGCCAGCAACCGGACCAAGGCCATGCACAAAAACGCGGTGCTGGGCATCGCGGTGGCCAAGGCCTTGGGGTTAGAGCGGCCCACGGTGGGCATCTTGAACGTGGACGGGGCGCTCACCACCGAACGCTCCCTGCGGGAACTGGAAAAAGAGGGCTACACCATCAACTGGGCAAGGTCCAGCCGGACCGATGGCCAGGCGATTATGCGGGGTAACGATGTTCTGGCCGGTTCCTGTGATGTGCTGGTCACCGACTCCCTCACGGGGAATATCCTCGTTAAGATGCTTTCCGCCCTGAACACCGGCGGCGGCATCGAGTCCATCGGCTACGGATACGGCCCCGGTGTCGGTGAAGGCTTCCAGCAGATCATCAACATCGTGTCCCGGGCCTCCGGCGCCCCGGTCATCGCCGGCGCCATCGAGTTCGCCGGGGAAATGGCCAAAGCCAAACTTCCCCAGATCGTCGCGGCAGAACTGGCCCAGGCCAAACTGCTGGAACAGGAAGGCCCGCAGGCGGTGCAAAAGCCGCCGGCGAAACCTGTGGACCAGGAGATCACCGGCATCGACGTGCTGGAGATCGAAAGCGCCGCGGAAGCGCTCTGGAAGGAGAACATCTACGCCGAGACGGGTATGGGCTGCACGGGGCCTGTGATCATGGTGGCCCCGGAGGATCTGGAGGCAGCCAAACAGAAACTCAGGGAGCTTGGCTTCCTCAGCGAATAACTACGGCCAAGAGCAAGGAAGGAACGTGCGCCGCACGTTCCTTTTCTTGTTGCCAAACAACGCCCAAGCTAACGGGAACTGGAAGCTAGATCCACTTTGACCGATCCAAAATCAGACTTGATCACCACAGGGTGCAGCCCCTCGCCGTGTTTTCCCCGTGCAGTGGTCATGTTCCTCTGTACATCCCGCTCCACAGGGGCATTTCCCGCAAGAGAACCGTTGCTCACCTCGATCCGAAAGTCGTAGCCGCCATCCACAGGCAGCAACTGCACCCGGCTGCTGGAAAAGGCGCTTTCCAGGGTAAGGGGACCGGCTATGTTGCGCAAGCCAACATCGCCAAACTGGTTATCGACCTGCAGCGTGCCCTGGAGTCCCTGTACGGATACGGTGGAGAAGCGGGTAACCAGCTTCAAAAAGCCCACAAAATCCTCCACTTCCACAAAGCCGTAATCATACTGCACCGTCACTTCCATGCCCGAGGGCACTTCCGCTTCGAAGCTTAAGCCCACCTCCCCACTGTGTCCCAGGCCTGTATTTACCAACTCATAGCTGAGCTCAGAGTGGGAGGCGGCTTCCACCACCTCAAAGGCTGCCAAATCCCCTTCCCGTTCAGCGGTAATGGTGGCGGAAACCACCAGTTCCTCCCCGGCGCCGGATTTCAGCTTCACCACGCCCAAACCTCCCTTGAGCACCAGGGAAGTCAGCTCGCCTTGGGGCCTGCGGAACACTTCAGTCCTACTGGCTTGGGGGTCCATGGGCGGGATCGGTCGGAACTCCAACTCCACGGACGGCTGGCGGGGGCTTGGATCTTCAGGCCTATACCAGGCGTCCAGCACAAGGAGCAGGGTGAGGACAGCCAAAAGCACCACCGTTATACTGCGAATTTTCACCGCTCATCCCCCTTCATCGCGGCGGCTAGAGTTCAAACTCCACCACCGTGCTGAATTCTTCCGCGTCCATTTCCCCTGACCTGACCTGGGCCAGGATGGTGATCTCTGCCCGGTACTTGCCGGGCTCTGCGGGTCGGCCCAGCTTATCCCGGCAGTCCCAGACATGGATCCAGGAGAGGGATTCACCTGGCCGCAGCTCTTCAAAGATCAGGGCCATGGTGAAAAACCTGCCCTCGGAAAAGCGGTACACCTCGGCGCCGCCCTCATTGGTTACGACAAGCTCAAACTGCTGTCCCGAACTGAACAGCAGGCTGCTGGGGACATCGTAGATGTTCTTTAGGGAGAAGGAAAACTTGGCTCCCTCCTCAAGCAGCTCCACCCCTGCCTGCAGCATCTGGTCACCGCCTTCCGGATCCGTGTTAACCACGGAAAACAGAATACACGAAGTCACTGCCAGCACCAAAAGCCACCGCCACGACATCTAGTTCACCTCACCTCGGGAGCATACCGCAGCTCCCTCTTTTGTTCCCTCTACCATAGGGATCGACTTCCCACCGCACCTTTATTTGGGTCAGTTAACTACTAATTTCCATGTGCCGCTCAAAGAGGAGGCCCGTCAGGATAAAGAACAGGACCGTAACCAACCCGAAAACTACGTATTTTTCCGGATAGACCAGGAGCAGCACCCCCTCCCCCAACTCATCCAGGCGCAGCAGTTCATGGAGAGGCACCGGGGGGAGCCAGCTAAACAAAGGCTGCAGCAGTTCTGACACTCTAGTGCTGAACCAAACCGCTAGGATCCAGGCCCAAAGCGCCACTAAACCTTGGGCCCTGCCTACCATCTTACTCACCACAAAGGCCAGCTGCACCTGGACCGCCAAGGCAGCAAAAAGCAGGAGGCCGCCTACATACACCCAAAACGCGTTTACAGCCACCCACGCCGGCCCGGGCAGCACCCTGTCCAGTTCCAGGACCCGGCCCAGAAAGAGCAGAAATCCCCCCACGGTAACGATGAACAAAGTGGTGTACTCCACACAGAGGCCAACAAGTTTCGACAGCATCACCTGCCAGCCCGGAACGGGAAGGGCCATGAGCGTATAGATGGTATCCTCCCGCCATTCGCTGCGCAGGGTTTGCAGGGAGCGCCAGACCACCCACAGGGGAAAGAACGTGATGGGCAGCATCACGGCAAGTACCAGGTAACCCGATGGCCAGTTTCCCTCCGCCGTCTCCACGAACACGGGAGAGTTCGCCAAACGCGCCCGCACGTAAGCCATGAGGGCCAGGGTGGCTCCGGAGAGGAAGAGCACCGGCAGACGGCTCGCTTCCAGATCCTTGCGCAACAGCTTGCAGAAGCGTTTCATCAGGCAAAAACCTCCTTGAAGAGATCATTGATGGACTTGCCATGGCGGCTGCGCAAATCCTCGGCATTGCCCTGAAGAGTGATGGTACCCTC
>NZ_JBHGXH010000288.1:0-2509 GCF_041936445.1 Candidatus Darwinibacter acetoxidans
GTGCGTCGTTTCCGGTCCCGGTTGCCCGGACCGCGGGCGGTAGGGGTGCGGTTGCACCTCCATCCCGCCCGTTATCTGCCAGTAAAACCGCGGTTTCTGTCATGCTGTCACCTTCGCTATGCGTTCTCTCAGGGCGGCCGCCTCTACTCGATACTTCGCCGCGGTCGCCGGCTGCCTGTGGTAGTCGTGCACAGTCAACGGTGCGGCTCATATTCTGGTCACCACCCGGAGCACACGCTTCTTCGCCCGCTCGGAGGCCTTGACAACGTCCGGGATGCTGATGGCCACGAGGGGCAGGTATGCGGGGACCTCCCACCACGAGCCGCCGTCGTCCTTCATGCTTAGCCAGGTCTCGACCTGGAAGAGGAGGATCGGTTCTCCTGCAGGGAGGATGTGAGCGACGGCTGCGAGAGCTCGTTTTGTCTCCACCGGCAGTCGGTCCACCTCGTCCTTCAGGATCTTGCAGATCTTCTGCGTGGTCCGCTCCCACTCCTTCGGGCGGCCGTCGCGCGGGAGGGTATCGATCGCAAACGCTGCACCGGTCTTATCCCGGACCACGGAGACTTTCGCCGCGTGGATCCGGAGGGGTCGGCCCTCGAGGATCGCCCGGGCAACCTCCGGCGGGAAGGTCTCGAAAAACTGACGGGAGAGGGTCGGGGTCATGGGCGCACCTCCTCGGTAGTGAGTTTTTCAAAACAGGCTTTACAGAGTCCGGCCGTGCCGCGCTTGACGTTGAAGTCCAGGGGTCGCTCGCGGTATAATACGCCGACCGTGTTACACGCTGCACACCTCTGGTTGAACTGTGGGTGACCAAGTGTACTGTAGTCGTCGGGGTCAGGAGAGTAGGGCACCCTCCCCTTGTCGGGCGAGTCACCGTTATTGCCAGAGTGCATACCTGGTGTTGGTTCACCACACCCGGGTGTGACCGGGGTTTCGGTCCGGGTGGTCCGGCCTTCTGGCAACTTATTAATGCACTCTTGTACTTCCTTTTGTACTTCTTTTTTTGCACTCTTAAAAGAAGAAATACCCGGACCACCTGGACCAAGATACGGTGAATCGGGCTTCCACCGGATACCGGCATACGCTGGCACCCGGCGGTCTCCCGCCCGCAGCTTCACGCCTTTGATCCCCAGCCGGCCGATGTGCATGGAGAACGTCGATTTTGCCTTCGCGCCGATCTTCGTATCGGTGCAGAACCGGACGTACGCACCATACACGTCATCCTTTGGCACGGTCGCGGTAGGGTCCCGGTCGAAGTGTGTCCATAGGAAGCGGGCGGTTTCGTCGGCTGACTCGTTCCACCGTTCGCGCACTTCATCGGCGCTCATCCGTCGGAGTGCGTTTCGGTCTCGCATCACCGCGACCACGACATCGAGCACGAGATTCAAGAACGCCGATAGGTTTTCTTGAGTAATCAACCGGTCTTTGAAACTGTCGTCTCGCGGGAACTGGTTTCCGAAGACTACGTGAATCCATCGGGACCAGAACGCATCATCTGCGCCCTCGTCCACTCGCGGCGGTTTGTTGCAGCAAAAGACATGAGCCGCCGATATCGTCGCGGTATACGAGTTCTCGTGTTTCCGCTCAATCGAGTGCGATAATCCGCCAGTCAGGTTCTTGATGGATTCGGCTGTCTTTACGTTGACCGCTCGTGCCTCGTCGTAGATGTTGATTAATCGGTGCTCCAGGTTCGCGATCGCAAACCTATCTTCTGCGAGTCGATAGAGGTCGACCTGTGCATAACCGCTTGTACCGAAGAACGCATACAGGAAGTCGCAGTATGTCGTTTTGCCGCCGTCGCGGTTTCCTTCGAAGAGAAACGCCTGTTTCTGTGCTCGTCCCCATGATTGAAGGATTGCAACCGCAACGGGCTGGAGGAGATACGGTACTTCGTCGGCATCTACCCAGTCCGATAGCGTCTGCTTGATGAAGGTGTCGTTTGCTGATGGGTCGAATACCACCGGCAACTTGTAACTGAACCGATACTCCGGTGAGTGTGGCAGAAGTTCCATCTGGTACGTTTCCGGGTCGATACGAAGAACGCCGTTCTTCACTGAAAGGTGCCACTCGCACCGATTGAACGGGTACTCGTCTACCAGATTGGTTGCGAGGAGGTATGCAAGAACCTCGCGCCGGACGGTGGAAAACGCGCCCATATACCCGACCGATTCCAGTATCTCTTTAATCCGCGCTGCAATCTGGCCTTTGTCGGCAGAATAAACCCCGTCACGGTAAACATAGACTCTCTCGCCGTACGAGATGGTGTGCATCTCCTCGTGGATGAGCGCCGCGAGCCTGGGGTACAATATGCGGATGCCGCCGGCCTTCGTCGGTTCTGCGATGTCACATAGACCGGCCACCGTGACTGCCTCTTCCCGGGCGGCCGCGTCGGGTGCACCTGCCGTCACCGTCTCCCGCCGGGCGTCGGTCCGGACCGGGGTCGGCTTCGGGCGCTTCGGCTCCACCAGGGCGCGAAGCTCCGTCCACCCGTTCCCGCTGCACCCGTTAT
>NZ_JBHGXH010000289.1:0-1626 GCF_041936445.1 Candidatus Darwinibacter acetoxidans
TATCCGATCTTCTCTGCTGTTTCAGGGATGGCAGCACCTCCTTGCCCGGTGTTAGGCCCGGGCCGCCTTAGTTTATCTTAACCCTTGCGGGCAAAGACCTTATTTGAGCGCCTGCATCGCCGCCTCCGCTTTCAGGGCCTCTACAGCGGTGGCCTGCTGGCGTAGTATTTCCTCCGCTTGCCGTTTCCGGCCTTCCGCTCTGGCGTAACACCAGGCGGCGGCAGCCTGAATGCGGCGTAGAGTGCGGAGGACCTTGCGAGGTTGGCTGCCGCACTCGTTTACTATCACAGTCACGTTGGCGCTATAGCTAAGAGTATGGCGGCATCCCTCATGATTGAAATATCCCCACTCGGGGTTGTGCCGGTCGTTTGCGTACACAACTGGCCAAAAGATGTTCTCGGCAAACATAAATATTTTTGCTCGGGGTGGTGCGGTCGTCGGCTCGGTAGGTTTTAGCATCTGTATTACGGCTTGGTCAAGGTCCCTGAGGGCTTGACCGATTATTTTCTCATACACTATTCCTCACCCACCTTGACAGTTTTTGCCCACCCCGGAGTGTCACCGTCCGAGGTTAGGGCCACGATAACTTTCATGCCCTGCGGCGGAGTGTCGGGCCACGGGGTGTAACCGTCACTTATGACGACGCAGACTTGGGGCCGGGGTCGCAGCTTTGTGGCTGCTTCAATCCCCTCCCCCATGTCGGTCCCGCCGCCGCCGGTCAATTGCACCTGGCCGGTGCGGAACACTTTCCGGCAAGCATGGACTTGGGCATCAACGGAGAGGACATGGACGCCTTCACGCTGCCCCATACCCTTCAAAATGCCGGAGACTTCGGCCAGAGCCTGGGCCAGCATGCCGTCGCTCATGCTCCCCGAGGTGTCCACCACTACGGCAACCGAAGGGACTGGACGCCGTAAAGCGGGTAAGACGACCTTACCGTTGCCTACCTGCCCTTGCCGGCGGGAAGGCTTCCGGTACGAATAGTCCACCGCGCCGGCAACGTCCGCCACGGCGTGACGGATAGCCGTAGCTAGTTCACGGCGCCAGTTCACCTTTGGACGGAGCTTTTCTTCCGCCCATCTGGACCAGTGCCCGGGGACATCGCCCCGGGTTCGGGAGTGCTCCACGATCTGCCGGGCAACGTCCCGGCGGATCATTTCCCCTTCGGCCCGGCTGGTGCCGGGAGAAGAAGAGTCTGGTGGCCCCTCTTCCCAGGGCTCCCGTTGGCCGGTCGCGCATGAGCCGCACCGGCCGGCGCCAGGCGCAGGAGTCTGCGCCTGATCACCAGATTCCCTGCCGTCTTGCCCGCTCCCGTGGCCGGAACCAGGGGAAGCGGGAGGCTGAGACGAGGATTCCGGCTGGCCCGAAGCGCCGGACGGCTGGCCGGACGAGGCGGGCTGACTACTTCCGGCGGGATCGCCGCTTTCGCCATTTCCCGCGCCGCCCGGTTTAGAACCGTCCGGGTCTCCAGGTTTTGAGCCGGAGCCGTCGCCCCGGTCGCCTGGCTGAGCGTCATCAGCATGGCCACCGCCCTGGCCGTTGGTGGACGAGTCGGAGCGGTTCTCGTCGCCATGGTCGGCAGACGAAGCCCCTTTCTCCTGTGGAGCGGTTTCGCCGTCATGAGTG
>NZ_JBHGXH010000290.1:0-1396 GCF_041936445.1 Candidatus Darwinibacter acetoxidans
GCAATTATGGGGCAGGAAGCAGTTGCGGTAAATCCGATGGTGGCTGCGGTTTTCTGCCGCGGCGACCGGCATCGCTCGAGAGATTTCTTTTTATATGACGGTATCTCTGATTGTGCCTATGCCCAGCAGTATCACGGCGGCTCCAAGGCCTGCCCTTACGGCTGTCTGGGCCTGGGCAACTGTGTGCGGGCCTGCCCTTTTGAAGCGATTTCGATGGGCTCGGATGGACTGCCCTGCGTGGACGAGGAAAAGTGCACCGGCTGCGGTCTCTGCCGCGATGCCTGCCCCCGCGCCATTATCCGCCTTATTCCGAAAGGTGACCGGGGGCACCTGGTCTGGTGCAGTTCACAAGATCGCGGGAAAAGGGTGAGCGAGGTCTGCGATGTGGGATGTACCGGCTGTAAAGCCTGCATTAAGGCCTGCCCCCGGGAGGCCATTACCATGGAAGGCAATCTCGCCGTAATCGATCTCGAGAAATGCGACGACTGCGGCCTCTGCGCGGAGAAATGCCGTTTTAATGCTATTCATCCCCGCCGGGAAAGGAGCAAAGAGGAGGCCGCCTCGCCGGAAGCTGCCACGGCCTGATCTCGTGGGACAACGGGGAAGTACCTGTTTGTCCCACATTTGATTAAGTGCTGGCAGGCGGAAGGGAGAGGCATGCCTCGCCCGCCGGTGGGGAAGGACTTTTGTGTGGTAGAAGCCTTTTGCCGCCAAACTCATCATTTGTATTGTTGTATTGTATTCCGGTACCGATTCGGGCGGCTCATGAGCCGCCCCTACAACCCTAATCTCTCACTTCTTATTTATTTCCCCTGTTAATTCTAGGGCAACGGTGTTATATTTAAGGCTGAGATGTTCTACCCTGTACAGGAAGGGGAGAAGCTTTGAACCGGCAGTATACTCATAAAGGAAGAGGACAAGAGAAGCCTGTTTTTCCACGAAAAAAACTTTCTCTTCTGGCCGTCACGCTTATTTTTATTGGCATTGCCGCCGGATCTGCCGCTGTGGCCCTGATCTTAACCCGCGGCAATTCTGCAGAAAAACTTTTCTCTTACCAGCAGCTGCTCATGGATACCGATGTGAGCCTTCAGCTTTACAGCAGCAGCTCCAGGGAAGCTGAAGAGGTAAAAGAGGATCTGTTTAAGGAAATGAGCCGCCTGGAGCTGCTTTTTAGCTTCACGGAAAGCTCCAGCGAGGTAACAAAAATTAACCGCGCCGCCGGGGAGGGCCCGGTCCAGGTCGGCCCGGAGACGGCAGAGGTAATCGAAAAGGCGATCCATTATGCCAGGCTGAGCGAAGGGGCTTTTGATCCGACCATTGGTCCCCTGCTCGATATATGGGGTTTCCGGGGCGAGGCCAACCGTGTGCCGGAGCCTGTTGAAATTGAAGCGGCTGC
>NZ_JBHGXH010000291.1:0-8911 GCF_041936445.1 Candidatus Darwinibacter acetoxidans
TGGCTGGGGGATGTGGCCGTGGTGGCCTGGTTGGAAGAGGAGACCGTGAAGGTGGCCTTGGCCAACGGGGGCCGTTCCCGGGTTACCATCACCCTGTCTCCAGAGGGCTGGGATCAGCGCTGGCGTCCCTTCTTTTCCGACCGCACCATTGTCGTGCCCGCCCGCACAGTTGTGATCGAGGCCTTTCACCTCAACTCCACCTGGCGCGGCGAGCCCCTGGCGGTGCGCTTGAACGCCTGGGATAGGACCGCGGTGGTGGACGTGCAGACGTCAGAGATCTTCAGGCCCCAAGCCTATGTGGTGCGCGCCCAGGATGAGGTGCAGGTGTTTGTTGATTTGGGCTTCCTGGCTGCGGAGCGGGGCGGCGCGTACCTGGTTGTGGATGAGAACTACTGGGGCTTTGGTGAAGGTGATGTGGGGGAAATCGCAGTGGACTCGGTGGAAGGCGGGTTCTTCTTCTCGCCGGTGCGCCGGCGGGTGGAGTGGATGGACCCCTACATGGTCCTTTCCATGCGGGCTCCCCGGGCCCAGCGCGGGGTAACCACCTTCACGTTCAACCTGTACAAAGTCCAGGAACGGCCTGAACAGCGCTATCTCGAGGAGGAAGTTGCCGGGCCGACCATTTTGGTTTACGATAGGTCCATGGCCTATCAGGACAACACCCATCTGAGCTCACCGCCTGCTTTGAACCGGAATTGGCGGCGGTAGTGAGTGGATTGCAGTACCCTCCACTTCGGCGGGCCGTGGCCCGCCAGGTGGAGGGTTTTGCTGTCTAGGGGCGGCAGGGAGAAGCAAACTATTGTGGAATAAAGGAGGGTACCGCGGTACCGCGGCCCCAGGGAGGTGCAGATTGTTGGGCAAGGTTGATTTTGTCATCATCACCGGTCTATCGGGGGCAGGCAAGACGCAGGCCATGAAGGTCCTGGAAGATCTGCAGTTTTTCTGCATCGATAATCTGCCGCCTGCCCTTTTACCCCGCTTAGTGGAACTGCATGTGCAGAGCCAGAGCGCCCGCCAGTATGCCATCGCCATCGACATTCGGGTGCGCGAGTATTTCAGCGATTTGCGCCGCTCCCTGGAATGGCTGGAGCGCAGCGGGCATTCCTACAAGATCATTTTCCTCGACTGTTCCGATGCGGTATTGGTGAAGCGCTACAGCGAAACCAGGCGCCTGCACCCGCTGACCAAAAGTGAAGGCGGAACGCAGAGTATTTTCCAGAGCATCGCCGAAGAAAGGCGCCTCCTGGCGGACGCCCGGGAGATGGCCGATGCGGTCATCGACACATCCGAGCTGCGCCCCATGGACCTGCGGGTGCGCATCAACGAGATCTTCGCGGGTGCACCGCTGCACGAATCTGTGTTTGTAGATCTGTTCTCCTTTGGGTATAAATACGGTGCGCCCATCGATGCAGATATCGTGTTCGATGTCCGCTTCATCCCCAATCCTTTCTATGTGGATGAACTGCGTTCCCTTACGGGCCAAGATGCGGCGGTTGCGGAATACGTGCTGCAGTGGCCGGCGACGCAGGAGTTTCTCGAGAAGTTCGTCGACCTCATCTGCGAGCTCCTGCCCAACTATGCCCGGGAGGGGAAGGGACGCTTGACCGTCGCCATCGGCTGCACTGGCGGTCAGCACCGCTCGGTGGCCATCGCCAATGAGCTGGCCAACCGCCTGGAGGCGCGGCGGATCAAGGTCCGGGCCAGGCATCGGGAGCTGGGGTGGAGCGTATCGTAAGCCGGAGCAACGAAGCTGAAGGGTGAGTCTATGGATCGCGCTGAAAGAATGGGAACGGAAAGGGTTCTGCCCCTGCTGGTGAAGTTCTCCCTACCGGCCATTGTGGGGATGCTGGTGCAGGCCCTTTACAACGTGGTGGACCGCATTTTTGTAGGTAACGGCGTGGGCCCCCTGGGTTTGGCGGGCCTATCCTTGGTTTTCCCCATCATGCTGGTGCAGATGGCCTTCGTGATGCTGGTGGGTCTGGGCTCTACGGCTTTGATCTCCATCCGCCTTGGGGAAGGCCGCAAAGAGGAAGCGGAGAAAATCCTGGCCAATGCCCTGGGACTGCTGTTGCTTGTGGCTCTAGCGGGAACGACGGCAGGTATGCTTTTCCTAGACCCGGTGCTGAGGTTCTTGGGGGCCAGCGAGGCGGTGATGCCCTATGCCCGGGATTATCTGGGCATCATCTTCTACGGCGCCATTTTCCAAGCGGTGGCCTTCGGGCTCAACCACATGATCAGGGCCCAGGGCAGCCCCGCTGTGGCCATGGGCAGCATGCTTATCGGTGCCATCTCCAACACGATTATGGATGCCATTTTCATCCTCTATTTCGGCTGGGGCGTCAAAGGGGCGGCTTTTGCCACCATTTTGGCCCAGGCCTTCTCCGCGACCTGGGTGCTCTCTTACTTCCTGCGGGGCAAGAGCCAGCTGCGCTTGAACTTCCGGGCCGTGCCTAGACTGGAACTCCCCATCGTTCGGCAGATCGTCTCCCTGGGCTTTGCCCCCTTTGCCATGCAGCTGGCTTCCAGCGTGCAGAACTTCATTTTGAACCAGAGTCTGATCCGCCACGGGGGAGATCTGGCCATATCCGCCATGAGCGTTGTCTTCAGCCTGAACACCCTGTTTTTCATGCCCATCTTCGGCATCAACCAAGGGGCTCAGCCCATTCTCGGCTACAACTACGGGGCTAGGCAGTATGATCGTGTCCGGCAGGCCTTTTTCTACGCGGCCGGGGCAGCCACGCTCATAGTCAATCTAGGTTTTCTAGCTACCAGGCTCTTTCCGGTGCAGCTTGTTTCCTTGTTCGGCAGGGGAGATACCGAGCTGATCTCCTTGGGTGTACAGGCGGTGAGTACCGTCATGATCTGCATGCCCGTGGTGGGCCTGCAGATTGTGGGGGCCAACTTCTTTCAGGCCTTGGGCAAGCCCAAAAAGGCGGCCCTCCTTTCCTTGAGCCGCCAGGTGCTGCTGCTGATCCCCCTGCTTTTGATCCTGCCCCGGTTTTGGGGACTTTCTGGAGTGTTTGCCGCCTATCCCCTGGCTGATGCAGGGGCCACGCTGGTTACTTCCCACCTGGTCTGGCGGGAACTGCAAGCATTAGGTACTGCCCCCGGGGTTGTGCCAAGTGAGGTGAAACCATGAAGATCTATCTGGCCCAGGAGAATCCAACGGTGGGGGATATCCAGGGGAATCTAGCCAGGCTGCGCCAGATTGTGCAGGAGAACCAAGATGCAGATCTGATCGTTTTTCCCGAGCTTTACCTGGCGGGTTATCCCCCCGGCGATCTGCTCCTTGGCCAAGGCTTCTTAGCCCGGCTGCGGGAGGCTGCCGGGGCCCTGGTGGAGTTCTCCCAAGGGTATCCCGAACTAACCTTGGTTGTGGGTACGCCTTGGCAGGAAGGGGAGAAGCTCTACAATTCAGCCCTGGTGCTCAGGGGCGGTGCCATCCTGGGCGTTCAGCACAAAAGGCAGCTCACTTCCTTTAGGCTCTTTAACGAACCGCGCTATTTCAATGCCGGCCGGGACAGCCTGATCATCCCCGTTCAGAACCGCGCCCTGGGTATTGCCCTGGGCTTGGAGCTGGATAGCAGGCTAGCTCTGGAGCTCAAAAGGCAGGGGGCCGACCTGGTGATCAACCCCCGGGCCGTACCCTTCCAGGCAGGGGAAGAGCAGCAGCGGCTGGAATCCCTCCGGCAGCTGGCGGCAGAGGTGGGCCTGCCCCTTGCCGCCGTGGGCCAGGTGGGGGGCAATGATGGACTTATCTTTCCCGGCGGGAGCCGCGTTTTCAATGAGCAAGGTCAGCTCTTGGCCGCCCTGCCACACTTCGCGAGCGGAGGGGAACTGGTTGATCTTGAGGCCCCAGACAAGCCGCTGGCGGAAGGTGCCGGGGATGAAACCACCTGGATTTACCAGGCCTTGGTTTTGGGTCTGCGGGATTATATTAACAAGTGCGGGATGAAGCGGGTGATCATCGGCCTTTCGGGAGGCCTGGATTCCGCGGTGGCCGCCTGCATCGCAGCTGAAGCAGTGGGGCCCGAGCGGGTGTGGGGGATCACTCAGCCCGGCCCCTTCTCCAGCCCCAAAAGCGCCCGGGATGCGGAGGCTCTGGCCCGCAATCTGGGCATCAGATTTGATGTTTTGCCCATCACCGAGCTCTACCACGCTTTCTTATCTTCCTTGGAGAAGCATTTCGCCGGTACTGAGCCCAACGTGGCTGAAGAAAATATCCAGGCTCGGCTGAGGGGTGGGCTTTTGATGGCCCTTTCAAACAAGTTTGGAGGGCTTGTGCTCTCCAACAGCAACAAGAGTGAACTGGCGGTGGGTTACTGCACCCTCTACGGAGATATGTGCGGCGGCGTGGCGGTGCTGGCTGATGTGTACAAGACCATGGTTTACCAGCTGGCGCATTACATCAACCGTGGGGGGGAAATCATTCCCGAGAACACTATCACGAGACCCCCTTCCGCGGAGCTCCGGCCCAACCAGCGGGATGAAGACTCCCTGCCCCCCTACGCCATCCTGGACGGGATCCTCGCAGCTTACCTGGATGAGGGTTTGAGCCCCGAGGAGATTGTGGCCCGGGGTTATGCTGAGGATACGGTGCGCTGGACAGTTAAGGCGGTGGAAGCCGCCGAGTACAAGCGGAGGCAGGCGGCCTTGATCTTGCGGATCACAACGCCCAGCTTGGGCTGGGAACGCCAGATGCCCCTGGCCGCCGTGAAGGCCCTGTAAAGGAGGCCCCCAAGAAAACCCATGAAGGAAATTACCGTGATTTACGAGGATAATCATCTGTTGGTGGTGGTAAAACCCCCCAACCTGCTCTCCCAGGCCGATCGGACGGGTGACCCGGATCTGCTTTCGCTTCTCAAAGACTATGTGCGGGAGCAGTACAACAAGCCCGGTAACGTCTACCTGGGCCTGGTGCACCGCCTGGACCGTCCCGTGGGCGGGGTGATGGTGGTGGCCAGGACTTCCAAGGCGGCCAGCCGCCTATCGGCCCAGATCAGGCAGGGGTCCTTCCACCGCAGTTATCTAGCGGTGGTCCACGGCTACCTGGAAAGCCTGGAGGGTACCCTCAGCGGCTATCTGCTCAAGGACCGGGAGCAAAACCTGGTCAGGCAGGTGAAACCGGGAACCAGGGGGGCCCAAAGAGCCCAGCTCCATTACCAGGTGGTGGGGATGCAGGGCGGGCGCAGCCTGCTTCGGATCAAGCTGGAAACCGGCCGCTCGCACCAGATCAGGGTCCAGATGGCGCAGCTGGGCCATCCCCTGGTGGGGGACCGGCGCTACGGGCCCCCCAGCCGGGAGCGGCAGATCGCCCTCTGGGCGGAAGAACTCAGCTTCAGGCACCCCACCACGGACGCGCTTCTGGAGTTCAGGGAGCCGCCCCCCCGGGTCAGGCCCTGGGCCGCCTTCCAGGATGTTTTAGCTTTCAACTAGAAAAGGGAAAAGCCCAAACGCTTTCATGGCGCTTGGGCTTTTTTGGGCTTGGGTTCCGTCTATTCTTCAGGTAAGTACGCCCGGAAGGTGGCAGAGACGGTGGCTGTGATCTGCAGCTGGCCGGGGGCGAAAGAGCCTTCCTGGGCGGACATGGCCTCCAGGCCCATGCTGCTGTAATCGGTTCCGTAGTAGTAGGTTTCTTCCACCGCCTCCAGAATCAGCTCCTGGGCAGAGTTGGCCTCGGCGATGATGCCCGCCTTCCACCAGACCTCATCCATGGCCCGCTTGAACGCTTCCTCCTTGGGGCGGCGGTAATCCTGCACGCCGTAGCTGAGGCCGTAGATGATGTTGGCCCCCGCCTGGGTTGCTTCATCCAAGAAGGCCGCTACCCGCGTGAGGTCAAGGATCTGCACCTCAAACACGTGCCGCACGGAAAAGCCCGTGGGAACAAACTGGCCGGTTTCCTCATCCCACTGCTCGTTCTGGTACATGGTGAACTCTGAGGTTTTCACCAGTTCCGGAGCGGTATACTTGGAGAAAACCTCTAGGAGCCGCTCCACCGCTTCGTTGCTCTGGCCGAGGGCTTCTTGGGCCGTCTGGCCATCGCTCTTGGCCCCCACCCACAGCTGGGCCTTGGTGGGTGGAACCGTGACCACCCCTGAAGCTTGAACCTGGATGGTAAAACTCCTGGGCGAGGCGCTGGCTGCCGCCGTAAAGGTCAGGAGCAGCACGAGGGTGAGCATCAACAATACACTGCGCCGCATGGCTTTCACTTCCCTCTCTCGGTGTTATTATACCCTTCGGGCAGGTCTGTTCCTTTGTGGGGCACTGATCCGCATGGAGTTGAGCACTGCCAAAAGGGTTACTCCCACATCTGCAAACACGGCTTCCCAGAGGGTGGCCAGGCCGAGGCCGCCTAAAAGGAGCACCGCGAGCTTGACCACAAGGGCCAAAGCGATATTCTGCCGCACGATGCGGTTGGTGTTCCTGGCTGTCCGAACGGCCTTGACCATATCGTAGGGGTCATCATTCACCAGTACCACATCGGCCGTCTCGATGGCTGCCTGGGAGCCCAAGCCCCCCATGGCCACGCCCACATGGGCGGCGGCCAGGGCCGGGGCGTCGTTGATCCCATCCCCCACGAAGGCGACCTTGCCGCGGCGGGTCTGCCTGATACGCTCCAGCTCCGCCGCCTTTTCGTGGGGCAAAAGCCCGGCGCGCACTTCATGGACACCCAGTTTGCTTCCTATCTCTTCCGCCACCGCGGGGCTGTCTCCGGTGAGCATAACCACTTCCATACCCAGGGCCTTGAGCTCCGAGACCGCTTGAGCTGCCCGTTTCTTGGGGGCATCCACCAGGGTGATGGATCCCCCGTAGCGGCCATCGACAGCCACGTGCACACCTGAGTGCCCCTGGTCCTGGGCTACCTGGATGCCCTCCTGCTCCAGCAGCTGCCTGCTGCCCACTAGGATCTCCCGGCCGTGCCAAGCTGCCTTAACGCCAAAACCGGACAGCTCTTCTACGCTGGTGATCCCTGCGGTGTCCACCGCACCGCCGTAGGCCCTGACGATGGACTGGGCCAGGGGGTGGGTGGAAAAGACTTCGGCATGGGCCGCCGCCTCCAGCACCTCTTCAGCGGTAAAGGGTTCCTGGGCTGTGATCGCTTCCACGCTGAACTGGCCGGAAGTGAGGGTTCCCGTTTTATCGAAAACGACGGTACCTGTTTCGTGCAGAGCCTGCAGGTAGTTGCTGCCCTTGACCAAAACTCCCTGCCGGGAGGCCCGGCCGATACCCGCGAAAAACCCCAGGGGAATGGAGACCACCAGTGCGCAGGGGCAGGAGATCACCAGAAAGACCAGGGCCCTGTAAACCCAGTCTTTGAGCAGGCCGCCGAAAAAGACGGGCGGGATAAGTGCCATCAGCGCAGCCAGGCCCACCACCGCGGGGGTGTAGTAGCGGGCGAAGGTGGTGATGAAATCCTCAGTGGGTGCCTTGCGGGCCGCTGCGTTTTCCACCAGTTCCAGGATGCGGGCGGCGGTGGAGTCTTTGGCCAGCTTCTCAGTGGCAATGGTCAAAAGGCCGCTGAGATTCACAGAACCGGCCAGTACCTCTTGCCCGGGCTCAACAGCCGTGGGCAAACTTTCACCGGTGAGGGCGGAGGTGTCCACTGCGGAGGTTCCCGAGAGCACCCGGCCGTCCACGGGAATGCGTTCACCGGGCCGCACCACCACCACATCTCCGATCCGCAGGTGGGCGGCGGGTACTTCCCGAATCGCTTCCCCCTCTTTGAGGTGGGCGGTTTCCGGTGTAACGGCCAGCAGGGCAGCGATGGAGCGGAGGGAGCGGTCCACCGCCAGGTGCTGCAAGAACTCACCGATGCGGTAGAAGATCATGACCGAAGCGGCTTCGGGGAACTCGCCAATGGCCACCGCCCCCGCAGTGGCTATGGTCATGAGGAAGTTCTCATCGAAAACCAAGCCCCTGCGCAGCCCGCCCAGCGCGGTCAGGATGATTTCTGCCCCCGCGAGGAGGTAGGCTGCGAGGTAGAGGGCCGGTTTGGAGGGGGCGGGGACCAACAGGGCAGCAAGGAAGCTCGCAATCCCCAGGGCCAGGCTGATGTTGCGGGGGGTAAGGAGTGCGGGCTGGCTGCGCTCCAGCTTCTGTTCGGAGACGGTGATCCCCGGTTCCACCTGGGCCACTGCGTTTTGCAGGGCCTGCTTCACCTCTTCTTTGCTCCTATGGCCCACTTCCAGGAAAATGCGGCTGGAGGAAAAGTCCACCACTGCCTCCTCCACCGCTTCCAGCGCCGCCGCGGCTGTTTCGATCTTGGCCGCACAGGCGGCGCAGTCTAAGCCTTCTAGATGGTATACCAGGCGCATGTGTTCCACCTCAATTGCGTTCTTGAATGTGCTGATACCCTTGGTCGAAAATGGATTTGACGTGATCGTCGTCCAGGGAGTAGTACACTACCCGTCCTTCCCGGCGAAACCGCACCAGTTTAGCCTGCTTCAGCACCCGCAGCTGGTGGGAAACGGCCGACTGGGTCAGCCCCAGCAGGTGGGCCAGGTCGCACACGCACATTTCCGATTGGAAGAGGGCGTAGAGGATGCGGATCCTTGTGGTATCGCCAAAGACTTTAAAGAATTCAGCGAGCTCAAAGAGGTCTTCTTCCGCGGGCATGCCTTGGCGCACCCTTTCCACCACATCTTCATGGATCACGGTCACATCGCAGGAGAGGTTTTCCTCGCCTGACATGTGCTTCCCCCCTTCCGGTGATATCTGAGCACTTGTTCATATATTCAGCTATAGTATACTCCTCGGTCCACTTTCTGTCAAATCGAGTAGGTAGCCGCTAGGTGATCAGCCTAGCGGCTTTCCTCTCACAGAACGGTGCGTACGGGCCGCGTACACCGCTCCTGAAGAATCTACCGCCGTTCGTAGAACTGCGACACAATACCAACACTGTACTTCGTTA